>JBLNFG010000878.1:0-6516 GCA_050263495.1 Myxococcales bacterium
TCCACGCGCGAGCCACGGATACGCCCCGCAATCGAGGAAACGGAAAGGTACCCATCGCCGTCACTTGCCAGCGCTGGATACATCCCGAGGGTGGTCGGCATGGGCGTCGGTTTTTCCGTTCCGATCGCCGAACCCACGTTGACCGTACCACCTGCAACCAGAGCGGCCGCAGCGCGCCCAACACCGGATTGCGTTGTTGGCTCTTGCCCGCTGCAAGCCCCCACGCCCGCGTTCACGCCCAATATAGAAATTACGAATCCTGTTCTTATTGCCCGCACAAGCACCTCCAAGGAGCCGCAAACATACGGCGGCCAACCCAATGCGCCAGACACCGCCTACGTGACGGCCCGCGGAGTGCTTCCCTCAGCTTCGATTTTTCTTTGCAAACTGGTCAGTTACAACCCTGGTGACGTCTTTAGGGTACTCTCCGCGCCCGACTATTTACCGGCGAGCGGACGCGGTACCCACCAAAGCGCCGAGCCCTCCGTGGACGAGATAGCCACGGACGGCAGCTCGAAGCGCAAGCCAGTAACGAAGGAGTCGTTCTTGTCTCGCAAGCAGAAGAGCTGCACAACGCGGCCGTCATTCGTCTCAACCTCGCCGTCATGACGCCCAGCAAGTGTTCATGTCATGGTCAGACAGTAAGGAGCAGATTACCATGCCCAATCACGATCAAGCCGTTCACGTCGAGAGAACCATTCGCGTCGTCGAGCCAAAACAGATAACGGCTGCAGGTAACATTCCCAAGTCGATTGAGGAGTTCGTCGGTCGCGTCGCCTCAGGCGATAGCACCGTAAGCATCGCAAGAATGAAGAGCCCTAGCGGCTGGGTCGAACCGCCCCAGAGCCCAGAATTCGACGAGTTTACCGTGGTATTGAGTGGCGAACTCCACATCGAGTCTGAAGGAAAGACGCACGTCGTGAAAGCCGGGCAGGCCCTCTGCGTCAAAGGTGGCGTGCGCGTCCGGTACTCGACTCCCGGCGCCCAGGGAGCTGAGTACATTGCCGTCTGTCTTCCAGCGTTCTCGCCCTCAGCCGTGCACCGCGAAATGAGCTGCGAAGAAAACCAGAAAAGCAATCATTGATTGAACAATAAGCACACACCATTCCCCGTCCCGAGGCAGTGTGTGCGTTGCGGTCCTTTGATGACGAGAGATCGAAGAAACGCGCTCTACTTCTTTCGGGTCGACGAACGGAGAGGAATCGTTCAAAACATCGGGTTTGCTATGGCCGATGCACGTGTGCGCTATCTATATCCAGACATACAATTTGGAGAGAAACGTGCGCGCTTTCCGTTGCGAAAGGCGTGACGCGCCTAATGACTATGTGGTGCTCGTCTTATATTGGTCGCACATAGAGACGAATGAGTGCAGAATCGCGCCGGGAGTAATCCCCTCTTGGATGCGAGACTGAATTATGGATCTCTCGAGACTGGGCACACGGATCAAACAGACGCGCGAGAAGCGCCGGCTACGGCAAGCAGATGTCGCGGCAGCGCTACGTCTTTCGGCTCAAGCCGTCTCGAAATGGGAGCGCGGAGAGAACGCGCCAGACATCGCAATCTTGGTTCAGTTGTCGCGCGTGCTCGGCGTGAGCGTCGAGTGGATCCTCTCCGGGAATGAGGCCGAACCGGGGACCTTCTCGGCGACGGTATTCGCCACCAGTTTGGTTGGTTACGCCGAGCGCGCGGCGCGGACGTCGCCCGGTGAACTTGCCGCTTGGGCCAACGTACTCCACTACGCTGTGACGGAGTCGGTCCTTCGCTTTGATGGCGTGCCGATCAAGTGTGTGGGTGACGGTTTTCTCGGCTTCTTCTCCGGCGCAGACCAGTCGACGCGCGCTCTCTCCGCCGCCCGGCGCGCAAAGAGCGTTTGTGGAACCCCCGAACTCGTTATCGTGCTCAATACCGGACCCATTTTCTTGGGGCTGGTAGGTCACCCCGAGTACGCCCGCACCGACATCATTGGGGCAACGGTAAATACCGCGTTTCTGTTGATGCCTTTTGTGAAGGAGAACTGCCCGACCCAAATAGGGCTAACCAAGGCCGCGCTCGACGAACTGGAGCCCGACAACAGCGTTGTTGCTCGCGGAGAAGCTTCGGTACTTGGGCAGCGTGATCCGGTGCCCGTCTATTCGCCGAGCCAGCTTTGATCGGGTTCTCCCGCCGGACCCGGACCTGTTCAGCGGGGGGACCCGGACCTGTTCAGCGGGGCAACCTGAGTCACTCCTCGAGCGTCTCCGACGAAAGCGCGGAGGGCCGTCCCGCCAACCCGTCGTTTCAGCGTCAAATCGCCGCCCTCCATTCGAGTTGCGCTAGTACTCGTGCCCGTGGTCAACCCGCTTGGCATCCTGATCTTCATTCTTATCTATGTTCTGATCTCGCTACGGCGCCTGTCCTTTCTGAACATTGATCGACCCGCGGCTGCCCTACTTGGGGCAGTGTTGTGCGTAGTCTGCCGTGTGTTGACGCCTGCTCAAGCCGGCAACGCCGTCGACGGTTCGACCCTGCTGTTGCTGCTTGGCGTCATGGGCATGGGCGCGTTCCTGTGGGTGGACGGGTTCTTCGAGGACATCGAAGCTAACCTTGTGGCAGTGGCCAAGACGCCGCGCAGGCTCATCGGTTACATCGTCTGGGGATCGGGACTTCTCAGTGCATTCGTAACCAATGACGCCGTGTGCGTGCTGGGCGCGCCGCTGCTCGTACGTCTGATCAAGCGTCGGAAGCTTGAACCGATGCCGTTTTTGCTGGCACTGGCCACCGCTGCGAACACCGGGAGCGCCGCAACGCTGGTCGGGAATCCGCAGAATATGCTGTGCGGTTTGCTGGGCGGGCTGTCGTATCGTGAGCACTTGGTGCTCGTGGGGCCGGTTGCCGTCGTCGGGCTCGCAGTCAATCACGGCCTACTACTGCTGCTATATCGCTCGCAACTCATCGGTAGCTTTGAGCCGCGACGTTCCGAGCGTCCGTGGCTAAATCGACGCACAGGGATCTCGTTCGCGGTCATCGCCCTAACTGCTCTTGCGTACACCTTTGGGGCGCATTTGGCGTGGGCCGCAGCTACGGGATTCGTCGCGATGATGCTGATTCATCGACATGACACGCGGTTGCTGTGGGGGCGCATCGATTGGTCGATTCTGTTGTTCTTTGCTGGTTTGTTCGTCGTGGTCGAGGCCTTACTCGTTAGCGGCGGTCCAGCCTGGTTTTTCGCCAGATTTCCTTTGCACGGCCACGACACGGGGCTCCTCAGTTCGCTGCGCCTGGCGGTACTGTTTCTCGTTGGCTCGAATATCGTATCGAACGTGCCTTTCATTCTCGTTGTGAAGCAGCAAATGGCAACACTGCCTGATCCGCGCCTGGGGTGGGAGATCTTGGCCATGGCTTCGACCTTCGCCGGAAACCTCACCCTATTAGGGTCGGTTGCGAACATTATCGTGGCCGAGAACGCCCGCGAACTTGGCGGGATTGGGTTCTGGTCTTACCTCAAGCTGGGCTTTCCGGTGGCATTGATTACCACCCTGTTCGGAACGCTTTACCTAGTGTTTGCCTGGTATTGATCGAGCAGGGGCACGGTGATCTCGGGTCACCTCGCGAAGTTCGGTATCGAGAGGTGACCCGCTTGGCGGCTCGCGACGCTTTATCGCATCGGGCAGGCGCGCCGAAGCTCAACGTCCCTTGTTGCGACGTTTGCGCGACGGACTAACCCAAGTCGGCTTGCCCTTTCGACTGAGATGCGCGTGCAATTTCTGACCAAAGGCGGTCATCTTGTCTGCGCGCTGCGCAAGCCGCGGGCCCAGCTGGGGGTAGCGCGCCTGATATCGCTCGAACACAGCTCGAAGTCGATCGGCTTGCCCTTCGACGGGATTCAACTGAATCTTAATCGGATCCTCGAGGATCACGCTGACCGTCCCGAGATAGATATGGCCATCCAAATTGCCGTGCCCATCGCTCAGCGGCGCAGCGGAGTCGCCATCTTCATGGCCGTCGTCTTCGTCCTCGTGTCCTGCTTCCTGTTCGTCTTCGTCTTCGTCTTCGTCTTCGTCTTCGTCAGTCGGAAGCTGATAGAACTGGATGTGAACGTCGTTGCACTGGCAGTTGGGGCGTATGCAGAAGGTTTCAATTGCTTCGACCGAAGCATCTTCCATCGTGTAGACGTCGAGTCGTGCGCCCTCGTACACCTCGTCCCAGGCGAGGAGCTGACCCGGCTTGTAGCCGCGTATCTCGTGAGGCTCGACCGGGGTGGAAGAGCGATCGATTTCCTCCTTGCCCTGGAACCACAACCGATTTAACGCATCGAGCAGATCACCATCGATATGCCGAGACACACGGGCGACCGACTCCGAAACATCGATTTGGTCTGACATCGGCATCGCGACATCCCCAGAATCGATGTCAACTTCGAACGCCACGATCCCCTCAGGCAACTGGGCGGCAAAGAACTCCGCAGTCGACGAGTCGTCCCACAGAGATCGAGCCTCTAACGCATGCTCGAGCGCCTGCTCACGACTGCTTGCCGCGACCAAGAGCGCCGTCCGGCAGGGGCAATCGTCCTCGGGACAGGTCATCGCCCATATCCAGAGTGGCTCCTCGCCAGGGACGATGCGCTCGAACAGCTCCTCATTTGGGGCAAGTTCATCGTCGAGTTCATCGCTGGGGTCGACAGAGGGATCGTTGTCTTCGCGTTCCATTGAATTGTGAGCCGCTCTAGCACGATTTATCGCCTTGTCCCCCAACCCTGCGAGTACTCGCGAATTGCCATGTGGGATCCATCGCATGGTTCGTTTCGCTGCGAACGTCGCCGCCACGCGTTTCGGGGCAATGCCTCAGCCGATCGCGGGCCCTCAGCGCGCACGCGTCAATTCAGCGGAAGCCTTGCGGATCGCTTCCGAAGTGCCTACTAGGTACACAATGTCTCCGGCTTGGAACGGCACGGTGGGGTCCGGCTGATTCAGTAGATCGTTATTGCGTCGCACCGCGACCACGAGCGCGCCAGTGCGGCTACGTAGGCGTAACGTGACAGGCGACGATCCTTCACCCACGCAAGCCTCGCGGATTAGCATGCTCTCGATCTTGAGCTCCGCGAGGCCGCGATAATCGGATAACACACGCCGAGGCAGCGTGAGCTTGCGTTCGCTAGTTTGGGTTTCGGAACGAAGGTTGCGTATATGTTCTTCGATCACGTTGCGTGGGGCTTCGAGCCAGCGCAAGAGTCTGGACAGAACTTCGACGGCACCTTCCACTTCTACTGCCACCACGTCGCGAGCTCCAAGAGCCATCAACGCATCTCGTTCGCCCAAATAGCGCGCGCGGATCAGGATTGGTACGTCTGGGGCCACGCGCCGAGCGGTCACAATTACGCGCTTGGCCGCTTCGGCATCATTGATCAGAAGTACCAACGCGCGTGCGTCAGCAAGGTGGGCATGGCCGAGTGCTTCTTCACTCGTTGCATCGCCGTAGTAGACTGGCTCACCTCGAGCTCGAGCGGACCTCACCGTCTCTGCATTGAGTTCGAGTACAATATACGGTACTTCACAGCCGTCGAGCGCCGTTGCGGCGAATCGACCAGCCACACCATAGCCGACGATAATCACGTGGTTCACCAGCTTAAACTGGGTCGGCTCGGCTTCCTCGATGCCATGCGCACCAATTAGGCGAGCCAATGGAGCAAGCAACTTCTCGCCCGCGGTGATGTGTGGTGCAGCGCGAACCAACAGCGGCGTCAGAAACATGCTGATAATTCCCGAGGCGAGCAGGGGCTGAATTGAGCTTGCAGCGACGACCCTCGAAGTCACCCCCAACTGCGCCAAGACGAACCCAAACTCGCCGAATTGAGCTAAACCAACACCGGAAAGCCATGCGACACGAGCAGGAAAACGCATGGCCAGTGCGGCGAGTGTCGCCATGAGCGCCTTTAGCCCGAGAAAGCCGAGCAAGAGCAACGCAATCAGCATGGGATTAGCTCGCACGACGGCCACGTCGAACAGCATCCCGAGTGATACGAAGAACACGCTGACGAACACGTCGCGCAACGGCAACATGTCTCCGAGCGCGCGTCTCCCATACTCCGTATCGGCCACGACCATTCCACCGAGGAACGCGCCCAACGCGAGAGACAGTCCCGCTAACGAGGTCATCCAGGCGGTGCCAATGCAAATCGCCAAAATCGCAAGCAGGAAGACCTCACGGCTGCGGCTTGCATCGACCCAACCAAGAACCTTGGGCACGACGAAGCGAGCCAGGCTCAGAATCGCGGCCACTACCAACGCCGCTTTGCCCAGCGCGAGCAAGATTGGTAGCGCGCTGGCGGAAGCTCCACCGCCACGGCCCAGCAACGGCACAACCAGTACCATTGGCACCACACAGAGATCCTGAAAAATCAATGTGCCTACGATGAAGCGCCCATGCGGCGCGTCTAGTTCCTGGCGTTCCGAAAGCGCCCGCAATACGATCGCCGTGCTGGAGAGCGCAAACACAAAACCGTACAGCACGGCAGTTGAAGTTGGAATCCCCGTTGCTACC
>JBLNFG010000879.1:0-3010 GCA_050263495.1 Myxococcales bacterium
GCATTCACCTTCTGCTGGATGTAGCTGTTGACAACGTCTGCCTGCGCCGCAGCGTCCGCAGTTGTTGGGCCCTGGTAGAGCCACTCGACGTTGCCGAGCTTGCTAGCGGCCTCCTTGCCACCGGCGTTCATCGCCTCGAAATAGGGGATGCCCTGCAGCTTGGGAACGAAGGCCACCTTGACGGTCCCCGTGGCACCAGAAGCGCTGCCGGCGGGGGCCGCCGTCTGGTTCTTCTTAGTGCATGCGCCCATGGTCACAGTCATCGCCAGCGCGATGATGACCACTGCAGTCAGCTTTAGTCTCGATTGCACTGCTCCTCCTTGTTCGCCCGGAGACGTTTGAACCTTGTTCGCCCGGAGACGTTTGAAGCTGTGTGACCTTGGATGACGCCAGGTCAGTGACCCCCTTTATTCTTGGCATCCTGTCATTAACGACTTGGCCCTAGCAAGAGCATCTCTGGCCCAAATTGCTCGCGGGGTTGAATCGCTTCAGCCTTTGGGCGATCCAGGTATAGCCTGCTGATATGGCATCGTCTGGCGCCCCGCTTCGTCGCACGAATGGCGACAACGCTCGGACGAGCAGCCCCGCATCCAAGATGTCGCTCGGCGTGCTGGGGTCGCGATTGGCACGGTGTCCAACGTTCTCAACAACCCTGACATTGTCACTGAGCAGACTCGCCTCAAGGTCGAAGCGGCGATAGCCGAGTTGGGATTTGTCCGAAATAGCGCCGCCCGGACGCTCGCAGCAAGGCGTACGGATACTGTCGGGTTGGTCCTCACGGACATTGGAAACTCGCTTTTCGTTGATATTGCCCGTGGCGCCGAGTCGGCGACAGATCGAGCAGAGTTGAAGCTTCTGCTTGCGAACAGCGATGCTCACGCGGCTAGGCAGAACAGCTATCTCGAGCTCTTCGACGAGGCACGGGTCGCCGGCGTCATCCTCGCCCCCATGGATGGTCCGCTCGACAGCGCGCTTACCGTACAGGGGCATGGCCGGCCTGTCGTTTTGGTGAATGCCCCGGCGAAGGAACCGCAACTCTGCTGCGTGATGGTGAACGAGGAGCTGGGTGGCTATCTGGCAGCCAGCCATCTTCTTGATCAAGGAGCAAGGCAACTCGTCTACTTTGCCGGTCTTCTCAAACTCCATGCCATCAGCCGGCGGCTGAGCGGCGTCCGGAAGGCCGTAGCCGCTGCGGCGGCCAGCCTGCGAGTCGTCGAGGCACCGAATCTCGAGATCGGGTCAGGCCGTGAGGTCGGACGCGTCCTGCTGCAATCTGAGGCTGTCGATGGCGTCCTCTGTCCGTCGGATCCCCTAGCGATCGGAATCATCCAGGCTGCAACCGATCTCGGAATCCAGGTGCCTGATGACCTGCTGGTGGTGGGCTACGACGACAACCACTTCGCCTCTGAGAGCAGTATTCCGGTCTCGACAGTGAGCCAGCCCGGACGTCGGATGGGCGAACTGGCGGTCGAACTGCTCGTTGAAGAAATTCGCCATCCCAATGGTCATACCCACCGAACACTGACGCTGGATCCCCAGCTCATCCCTCGACGCAGCAGCTTGCGTTAACCGAAAGGAACTCATGTCGCTTACCTGGTCCGCACAACCCATTGCGCCCAATGAGGACTTCGACGGAGCACCACTGCTGCGTACGGAATTCGCATTGGAGGAAGGTCACGGGCCGCTCACCCGGGCCACTCTGTACGCCACCGCACACGGTATTTTCGAGGCCTATCTCAACGGCCAATCCGTCTCCGACGACGTGCTGAGTCCAGGATGGAGCAGCTACGAGTGGCGGCTGCGCTACCGCAGTTACGACGTGACTGGGCTCCTTCAGCCCACCTCGGTGCTTGGTATTGCGCTGGGCAATGGTTGGTTTCGTGGACGGCTGGGTTGGAGTGGCGGAAGCGGCTTCTACGGCAAGGAACTTGCCGCCCTGGCTCAGCTCGAGATCGAGTTCTCCGACGGCCACATGCAGACCGTCGCCACCGACGAACGCTGGGCAGCCGGACCCTCCGCGGTGTTGTTCAACGACCTCTACGACGGTCAGACCATCGATGCGCGTCGCTTATCGGTCGCTTGGTTGGAACCCGGCTTCTCCGATGAATCTTGGATCGGCGTCCATCCGGCGGAACTCGATTTCGACACACTCACTCCGTGCATCGGTCCGCCGGCGCGCCGCCAGGAAGAGCTGAAACCGATCAAGATCTGGACCTCGCCCGCCGGTAAGACCTTAGTCGATTTCGGGCAGAACCTGGTGGGGTGGGTGCGGCTCCGGGTTCGTGGCCCCGCCGGCACGACGATCACACTGCGGTACGCCGAGGTGCTCGAGAACGACGAACTAGGCACTAGACCACTCCGAACCGCCAAAGTCACCGACCGCTTCATTCTCAGCGGCAACGACGACGTATTCGAGCCAACATTTACCTTTCACGGCTTCCGCTATGTCGAGGCGGATGGGTGGCCTGGTGAGCTCAGCTCGGACGCCCTGACCGCCATTGTCGTGTCTTCTGATCTTCAGCGGATTGGCAAGTTCGAGTGCTCAGACGAGTTGCTCAATCAGCTTCATCGCAACGTGGTCTGGGGCACCCGCGGCAACTTCCTCGACGTACCAACCGATTGCCCGCAACGAGATGAACGGCTCGGGTGGACGGGTGACATCGCGGTTTTCGCACCCACTGCCGCCTACTTGTTCGATGTCCAGGACTTCCTGCGCGACTGGCTCGTCGACCTCGCCGCCGAGCAACGGGCAGCCAATGGGATGGTGCCGTTTGTCGTGCCGGACGTCTTGAAATATGTGGATCGTCCAACGCAGTTTCCGCCTCCAGAAAGCACCGCCATTTGGAGCGATGCGGCCGTCTGGGTGCCGTGGGCGCTATGGCAGGCATACGGAAGTCTGCAGGTTTTGATCGATCAGTACGACTCGATGACCGCCCATGTTCGACGCGTCGAATCACTGCTCTCGCCGAGCGGATTGTGGGACACCGGATTCCAATTCGGTGACTGGCTC
>JBLNFG010000880.1:0-3927 GCA_050263495.1 Myxococcales bacterium
ATCCCCTCTTCCACTTCGGCGTCGGCGGCAAGGTCTACCTCAACGACGACGTCCTGATGCGGCTCGATCTGCGCGATAACATGACGCAGAAGTACGCGGCAGATGACGGGAAGTTGACGCATAGCCCCGAGCTCTTGGTCGGCGTAAGCATGACGCTCGGGCGCGCCAAACAAGCACCGGCTGCACCGTGTCCGAAGGAAGACACGGATGGAGACGGCATCGTGGACGCGAAGGATCGTTGTCCGAACGAGGCAAGCGACTCGCGTGACGGCTGCCCGGTGCTCGACAGAGACGCGGATGGTGTGCTCGACGACACCGACAAATGTCCCGACACGAAAGGCGTGGCGCCCACGGGTTGCCCGGCAGATACCGATGAAGACGGGGTCATCGACGAACAAGACAAATGCCCCAACCAAAAGGGCGTCGCTCCCGATGGCTGCCCTGCCCCAGAGAAGGACACGGACGCGGACGGTATCGTCGACGCAAAGGACAAGTGCCCGAAGGAAGCCGAGACCCAAAACGGCTTCGAGGATTCCGACGGTTGCCCCGACGTGATTCCCGAAAAGGTCAAGGCGTTTACCGGCGTGATTCAGGGGATCAACTTCGATCACAACAAGGCCACGATCCGTCCCGAATCCAAGCCTACCCTCGACAAAGCCGCAGTCGTGCTGAAGGAGTTTCCTGCCCTGCGCGTCGCCATCTCGGGGCACACGGACAATACGGGCCCACGCGACAAGAACGTCGTTCTGTCCCAGGAGCGAGCCGAGGCCGTCAAGAAGTACCTCGCCTCGCAGGGCGTCACGGAAGATCGCATCGAGACCCGCGGCGCTGGTCCCGATGAGCCGATCGACACCAACGCGACGCAAGCGGGCCGCGCAAGGAATCGACGCATCGAGTTCAAGCTGATCAGCGAAAAGTAGTCGTCAAGTTCATCGAACTCAGCAACCAAGCGGGTCAACCTGGACAACAGGTTCGACCCGCTTCGGCGTTAACGGCGCGGCAAGATATTGTGCTGTCGAGGTGCGTATGTCTCGTGGGATTGCGTCGCTATTGCGGCGCGTACTCGCGGTGTGCGTCGCTGCGGCCTTCGCTCCAGCGTCGCTTCTCGGCGCGTACTCGCGGGATCTACAGTTGGCTCGGCCGCGACGGCTCTTCGTAGAGCGCTTCGGGTGGCTTGGATCTCGGCTGCACCCAGACGCTGCGTCCACCGTCGCGCATGGAGCGCGATCCGGCTTCGAGCGCGCGCAAGGTTGCCACGGCATCTTCGATTTCGAGGTGAGCCAGATCCGGGTTCTCGCAGGCGGCAACGAACTGACGCATTTCGAGCCCCAGTGGCTCGGGCCAGTTCGAATCCACGAGTGTCCACGGCTCGCCCTTCGCCGTCATGTCATCCAAGGTGTCGAGGATTCGATCCGCTTCCTCGACCGTAAACACATCGTCACCCTGAGGCAGATCGGGCCAAACCACGTGCCGAGGCGTCGATTTGATCCACACGCCGCCATGGTCACCGTCTTCGAACCGCGCGATCGCGCGCCGACCCACGGCCACCACCTTACGGATCTTGCTGTTATCCAGCAACCCGACGTCTACCAAGGTGGCGACGGATAATGGGAATTCGCAAAGTGCCGTAACGCGGATTGGACAACGCGCAGTGGGCCGTTGGGAACCTGGTCCCGAAGACAACCAAGAACGCACGGGATTCCACGAAATCGGTGCGCCTTCTAGGGCGGCAGCCGCTGCCACCCGTAAAGGCTCGGCCGCTAAGCAACCGCGTAGGACAGAAAGGTCGTGTGGAGCTAGGGACCACCACGGACCGCAGCGATCCGCTGCTCGCCAGCCGAGTCTCCGAGACGCCATCAGTTCCACGCGCCCCAGTTCGCCAGACGACACCAGGTTGCGAAGCGACGATACGCCGCCGTGGAATCGCAGCAGATGTCCCGCCATAACCACTCGATTAGCGGCACGAGCGACTTGCTGTAGCTCAAGCCCGTCTGCGAGCGAAGTGGCGAGAGGTTTCTCCACGAACACGTGCTTGCCGGCATTCACGGCCAGCCGCGCGAGACGCGCGTGACTCTCCGGCGGGGTCGCGATCACGACCGCGTCGATGTCGTCACCCAAAACATCGTCGAAATGCTCGCTGGCATTCGCCGGCTTCAACTCGCGCGCCACCTCTTCCAATCGCGCCAACGAGCTGTCGCACAGTGTCGCCAGCTCGCAGGTCTCGATCTGCGCCAGCGATTTTGCCAAATTATAGCCCCAACGCCCCACCCCTACGACGGCGACGCGGAGCCTGGCAGTCATACGTTCACCTTCCAAATGTCTCGGGCATAGGTGCGGATGACTTCGTCGCTGGAGAAGCGACCCATGTTGCAGGTGTTCATAATGCTTCGCCGGGTCCACTCGTCTCGGTCGAGCCAAACCTTGAGAACCTCTTGGTGGCACGCCGAGTAACTTTGAAAATCCGCTAGCACCAGAAATCGATCTCTGGCAAGCAACTCATCAACTAACCTCTTGAAACGGCTCGGATCTTCCGGGGAAAACCCTCCCTTTGCGATAAAGTCGAGCGTTGACCGAAGTTCCATGCTCGTTGAATAGATCTGCTGTGGCCGGTAACCTCGCTGGATCACTCCCGCCACCTCGCTGGCGGTCAAGCCGAACCGAAAGATGTTCCGAGTTCCCACGGCCTCTTGAATCTCGATGTTCGCCCCGTCAGCCGTGCCAATCGTGAGCGCACCATTCAGAGCTAGCTTCATGTTTCCGGTTCCCGACGCTTCGGTCCCTGCCAGCGAGATCTGCTCCGAGAGATCAGCCGCTGGAACGATCAGCTCCGCGAGAGAAACGCCGTAGTTGGGCACGAAGATAACCTTCAACCAGTCGCGCGCATTCGAGTCGCTATCGATCGCCTTAGCTACGGCGCAGATCAACTCGATGATGAGCTTGGCGGCGGCGTAACCCGGAGCGGCCTTGCCAGCAAACAGGAAGGTTCGCTTAACCCCGTGACTGGGGGCTTTGGACCGATAGGCGAGGTAGAGCAAAGCCACGTGCAAAATGTTTAACAGCTGGCGCTTGTACTCGTGGAGCCGCTTGACGTGAACGTCAAGCAAGCTGTTGGGATCGAACCCTATTCCAAACAGCTCCGAAAGGACCGAGGACAATCGCCGCTTATTCTGCAACTTGATCTGACGGAACTCGGTTCGAAATTCCTCGTCGAGAGCGAGTGGCGCCAAACGTCGCAGCTGATGGAGATCAACCGTCCACTTGTCGCCAATGCGTCGCGTGATCAGTTCCGATAGCCCAGGGTTGCATTTCTGCAGCCAACGACGCGGGGTGATTCCGTTGGTGATGGCCAGAAATTTCTGCGGCCACAGCTCCGCGAAGTCCCGGAATAGGCGATCACGCAGGATTCGCCCGTGCAGTTCGGATACGCCATTCACCGCAAAAGCACCGATGACGCACAGATGGGCCATTCGCAGGTGCTTCTCCGGCATTTCGCCGAACAAGCTCATCCGAATCACGCGCTCCTCGTCCCCAGGGAACCGCGCTCGCACGTCGGCAAGAAACCGGCGATTGAGCTCGTAGATAATCTGCAGATGCCGCGGCAGAATCTGCTCGAGCATGCTGACTGGCCAGGTTTCGAGCGCCTCAGGCAGTACGGTGTGATTGGTGTAAGCAATCGAGCGGGTCGTGATGTCCCAGGCTTCCTCCCAACCGAACCCGTATTCGTCGATCAGCAATCGCATCAGTTCCGCCACTGCGATTCCGGGATGCGTGTCATTGAGCTGAAACACGACGTCTTCCGGCAAAGTCGCCAAGGAGACGTGATTCTTCTTGTGGCGGCTAATTGCGTTCTGCACCGTTGCGGAGACGAAGAAGTATTCCTGCTTGAGCCGCAGCACGCGCCCCTGCATCACCATGTCGTTCGGGTAG
>JBLNFG010000881.1:0-5659 GCA_050263495.1 Myxococcales bacterium
CGGCGCTGAGTTGAGCGTGCCCCGTAGAACGCGATGCCGGCAGTTCTCGCGCGTTGTCCCGCCACTTCACGATGGCAGTTTTGCTGCCCACCACCGCACTCGCGCTGCGAGTGCTTGCTCCTCCCAAATTCGTGCTCGCCAAAAGGCTGCGCGCGAATGGGAGGAGCGGTGGTCTCTACTCTGCCCCGGGCTTCCGCGGAACGAGCGCCCCAAATCTCAGCACCTAAGCGATCATTAGCTGGCGCAGAAAACTGGCCGCGAGCTGTGCCTAATGCAGCTTCAGGCGGAGGAGCTGCGGAGCCAGCGACAGGCCAGAGAGTACGGACTTGCCATCATCGAGCCTTGCTCGCTTGCTCGTGCCTTACGCGGCGCGGTGTGCCGCACATCGAAGGGGGCCCGCCGGGGGGGCCAAGTGAGCCCTGTAACGAGACTGGCGCCGCGACGGTCCGCAGAAGCTGGGCTCCTACGCGACGTAGGCGGTGGTGCGCGTCACGCCGAGAGGGCCTGACGCGGAGAGCATGGCGCCAGTGCGCCATGCCAGCGACAAGCTAGGAGCCTCCCACTCGAGCCTCAAACCAAGTAGGCGTGCTCTGCGCGTGGTTTTGCGACACGGATCAGGTATCGAGGCGGAACAGATCGTCGACATCTTCGCGTGTGAGCCGCTTCGACCCACCCGCATCCTCCGTGAGGACGCTCGCAACGAGTTCGCGTTTCTTCTGCTTGAGCTGCAGGATCTTCTCCTCGATGGTACCCGCTGCCACCAGACGGTAGACGGACACCACTCGGTTTTGCCCGATGCGGTGGGCGCGGTCAGATGCCTGGTCCTCGACAGCTGGGTTCCACCACGGGTCGAAGTGAATCACGGTGTCGGCTGCGGTCAGGTTCAGACCAGAGCCACCTGCCTTGAGGCTGATCAGGAACACGGTGACGGTCGGATCCTCCTGGAAGCGCGTGATCCGCTCGGTACGATCGGTGGTGCTACCATCGAGGTACTCGTATCGGATCTTGTCTTCGTCGAGCGCAGCTCGAATGAGCTTCAGCATTGAGACGAATTGGCTGAAAATGAGCACCTTGTGACCACCGGACTCGACCTCTTCCACAAGCTCACGCAACGCCGCTAGTTTGCCGCTGTCGTCGTGATCGAACTCTCGCGGCAGCCCGAGTAGACGTGGATCGCAGGCCGCCTGTCGCAACTTGGTAAGTCCAGCCAGAATGTGCAACTGGCTCTTGGCGACGCCTTGCCGCTCGACCTCCCCCATCACTTGTGCCCGCACCTCGCGCAGCACCTGTAGATAGATCGCCTTCTGGTCAGGGGCCAAGTCAATGATTTGGTCTACCTCGAGTTTGGGCGGCAAGTCCTTGAGGACTTCGCCCTTCGTTCGACGCAAGATGAACGGATGGATGATTGCGCGCAAACGGGCGGCGGCTTTTGAGTCCCCCTGATCAATGGGACGACCGAAGCGCTCCTCGAACTTTGGCAGAGGTCCAAGTAGCCCTGGGCTGACGAAGGAGAAGATGCTCCAAATCTCACTGAGTCGGTTCTCAATAGGCGTGCCTGTTAAGGCAAGCCGCCTTGCCGCGGGCAGCTCCTTTGCGGCCTGTGCCGTGGCGCTCATCGGATTCTTGATGTTCTGCGCCTCGTCCAAGATGGCATAGTCTAGTCGTAGCTCCTTCAAGAGGTCGATGTCCCGACGGAGCAGCGCGTATGACGTGATGATCACATTCGCTTCATCGAGGTCCTTTCGGTTCTCTTTGCGACCAGCTCCGTGCCAGAGCGCTGTGGTAAGTGAGGGAGCAAATCGTTCGATCTCGCGCTGCCAATTGGTAACGACGCTCGTGGGCGCAACGATGAGGACACGCAGCGGCTCGTCCTTCTGTTCCTGCTTGAGAGACAGAAGCAGGGCGAGAGTCTCGATTGTCTTTCCGAGGCCCATGTCATCTGCCAACACGCCTCCGGACGAGATGTCGTGGATAAAGCGCAGCCAGGAATAGCCCTGCTCTTGGTATGGCCGTAACGTAGCTTTGAGATTACGTGGCTTCTTTGCCGGCTTGATCGAGTCAATGTCCGATAGTTTCCCGAAGAGCTGGCGGGCGGCAGTTGACACAACGGATTCGTCAGCTTGCCCAAGCAATTCGGCAACTCTGCCCGCCTGAGACAGAGAAAGTCGGCCGGCCTTGTTCGTGGCGGTCATCAGCTCGACTTCACGCTCAAGGAGCTGCTGAACGCGATCAGCGTCAAAGGGCGCGAACGTGTTATCCGAGAGTCGCACGTACTTTTTACCATCGCGCAGGCAGCGCTCGAGTTCGGCGCGATCGACACCAACCCCATCAGCCTCCCAGACGATCTTGACTGCAAGCCAGTCTACCCCGCTCGAAACCCTGGCTTGCATTGTGACCGGGGAATTGCGAACTTCGGTAGCCACGAATTCTTCCGGAATGTAGAGTCGCCAAGACTTGGGGATCTGTGGCACGCCCTCAGACCAGAACTTGATTGCTCGCTCACCGGCTGCTTGAAAAGACTCGCCGCTCTCGTCAGGCAGCAGTCCTGCGTCCAAAAGCAGCTGTACTGCTTGCTGTTGTGCTGCGATGTCGCAACGGATGCATCGTGCGCGCTTATAGCCCTCAGCGGGGGGAAACAGAAGAACAGGTGGTGAAATGCCATCGGCGCGCACCTCTACTTCGGTCTCGCCGTATTGCGCGCGCAAAGTCGCGTGCGCGTCAGTAAGGCTTCCGCCCGCACGCAGGATGAACTTCGGCTGCAAATCTACGACCTCGGCAACCTGCGATAGATCCGGCAGATCTGCACCGATTTCTCCGGCAACCCGAGGCAGCCCGGAAGTGACAAGAGAAACCAATTCTCCAGCCGGTTCAGCGATGGTGGGGCTCCTCAGGAAACGGCGCAGCGAAGCCGGTGAGACTCTTCGGTCAACGGCGCGGGCGATTCCTTCATTGGTGTCTACGTGCCAGCATGGCGCCCCCTCGAACCAACCTCCCGAAGACAATGCGAATCTTCGTCCGTTCCCTGGGCGCTCGAAGGTGATCTTGGCAATGATGGTATCCGCTCCAACCATCTCGAGCTCGAATCGAGGGCGAAGGGTTTCGTCCGCGAATCGCAGTTGCATCAGAGCAGGCTCAAGCAAGACTCGACGATCACGTAGTAACGGCAAGAGTTCCGCCGCATCTTCGCCGCGAATATCTACGGCCGGGTGCCTTGGATTGCCGCTCTCGAAACGAGCCAGGATTCGGAGCGCTTCCCGATCCGGAGTAGGATGAAGCGCTTGCCAACCGAGCGCTACGCTAGGCAACATCGGCTGACGCGCGTCGGTGTCAAGGACTGTCACGGTTAGCGCACCGGAGCGAACGTGAATTCGAAACTCCAAGTCGAGCGAGCGGGCTGGACCCGGCGGGGGAAGCCACGCTCCAATGCCCGTGGTCCGTGCGCTTACGTCCGGGGAGGGCGCCATCGTGATGCCGTGCTGGATCGGAGCGGCAGCTGGCGCGGGTCCACGTCGACGTCGATCTCGTCGCCGATTGTTCCCCGACTTGTCGGAAGATGGCTGTTGCTGCGGGTGTGTTTGGGCCGCGGGCTGCGGTGGCGGCGGAGGAGGAGGTGGTTGTTGTTGAGGTTCACGCCTGGGCAGCTTTGAGCGCGCTTGGTTTCGAACCGTGATGAGCAACGCTGCCACATGTTTGCAGTGCTGGTTGGTCTTCTGAAACGCCGGACAGGTACACGTGGAGGTGATGCCTTCTCCACCTAGATGGATTGTGACCTCATACGGGTCAGGGTCGGAACCTTTGACTCTGCCAGTGGCAACCGTGGTCTCGACAGCGACGTTCTCAACCACCTTACGCTTTTCGTAGTCCAGTCCACGCAGAAACGTTCGAGCACCAAGCAAGCGTCGCAGCCCACGGTCGGACAGGGTTGAGAGGGCATCAGCAAGGGATGACAATGGAGGTTCCTCTTAAGATGACGATGGAAGGGCGTGTCTCCGTTCAGAGCAGAGATGCCGAAAAAGCTAGCGTGACGAGCGCGACCGCTTTTGTGAGCAGCGGCACGGACACACTCAGCGAGTGACCGAGAAACTCAATCATGCGCAACGACTCAGAAACGGGTACGCTCGACGGGCCACTTCGAGGGGGCGGACTCCCTCGAGGTGCCGAGAGATTCGCTGCGGACGCCGCATGGCCGACGTGCACGGCAAAAAGGCCAACGGCCGCGGCAATTGACGCATAGGATGCCAGGGTTAACGGCATCGAGCTAGCACTTTTTTCTGGAACATGACCCAGATAAGCCGCAAACGCAGGGAAGGCGAGAGTAGCCAACGCAAAAAAGAGGCCACCGTGCGCCGAGTCCCGCGCTAACAGCTCGACACAGCTGCGATAGCTTGGAACGAAGTCTTCGGGGACGATCACCTTTGGTCCGTCCCGGCGCATTCCGCGCAGCTGACGGTCTACCTCGTTGAGTTGTGTTCTGGCAGCCCTTGAACTCGTTTTGAACGATTCAACTAAACAGAGCGCAGCTGGCAGAAGTACCCATACACAGACTGAGAGCAGCGTCATGATCGACGGGGATTCCGGCGACGCGTTGGCGCGCGCAGGACTCGACACTACTGCGGCCAAGCAACAGAGGAGCATACCCCCGTCGCTCAGAGCAGGGCTGGCGCCTAAACCAACTCGCTCAAATGCGTCGTTTACCTTACGAATGCGATGGGACGTCTCGTCCGAAAGAGTCACTCGGCCGATGCCCACCGAGAGTGAGCCAATGATCGAGAAATCGCGACAAATTGCGGGAAGCTGATACCAGGCGGCAAGTGACGATGGGAGCGCCAAACCCAACAAGACACCCGCCACTTGGTGTGGCTCCACCGCGGGCACGTAGCTGAACCAAAACGATAGCAGCCCGAACAGGCTCGCGTAGAGCGCGAGCGGGATCAACGCGGCGGATAAGGCGGATCCTGCGCCCTCAACTGATGTCAGCAAGCCGTGATGCGCGTCATCCGTCGGGGCGCGGGCAGCGCGTGTGTGCGTTAGCAGATAGGAGCGCAACCCACCTAGCGCCGGAGACAGAACAAGTCCCAGCATTGCCGATACCGCTAGCATCCAGGAGAAGGCGCCAACGAGCCAGACGAGGAGTCCCAACAGGGCACTGGCTTGAACGACATGCGCTACCAGCTGGCCACGGAGCCACGGATTCTTTGCGTCTTCATGTTCGTTGCTCCGCAGTGTCAAAACAGCAACCACGGTGGAGAAAAGACCAAAAGCGCGCGCAAGCAGTGGCAGAAAAGCGAGCCCCTCGGTGCCTTTGGGCCATCCCAACGCGGGCGCGATGCTGGCCAGTTGTAATGAAACTGCCAGCACAAGAGCACCACCTACAAATGCATCGAGAATGCGAGGTGTGAGGCACCCCAGTTGAGAGGCCATTGCCTCCACCAACACGGACGGATTGCGCGGATCACGAGCAACCAGGGACGTTCTAGTTTCAAAAGCGGAAGCTCCCACAAGTTTGCTGGCACCCACACAGGCCGTCCCACTGTGCTGAATGGCTAAGGATCCGACGACGGCACCGAGGCCGAAATACGGAGAGATGCGTGTCGCCAGATGCCCAGGGTCGACGGCTAGCGGATTCGGATGGGTGGAGCCGCGCAGAATCCACCAAAGC
>JBLNFG010000882.1:0-3230 GCA_050263495.1 Myxococcales bacterium
ATGAGCGCGGGCCAGACTGGTTCAATGAACGACTGAGTCAGACCCGCGCCGACGCCGTGCTGGCATTTCTCGTTGCGCAGGGGGTTCCAGCTCAGCGTCTGAGTGCCAAGGGATTTGGCAAGAGCAAACCGTTAGTGGAGAAGCGAACCGAGTACGCCTATTACATGAATCGGCGAGTAGAGTTCGAGATCACACGTGAGCTCAGAAAGAAGAATCCCGACGCGACGCCTTCCCGTTCGACTTCTGAAGCCGAGAAGGCTTCCTCACCGGATGCAGAGGCAGCACCAGAACCGGAGAAGACAGAATGAGACTCGGACGCTCGCTCGTTCTCTCCTTGGTCTCGCTCCTGGCAGCGGCGACCGTTCCGGGTGCCTGTGGAACGGATGGTATCGTTGGCGGAGCGTGTCGTTCGAAGCTGACGAATTGCAGCAACCATTGCGTGAACCTCAACAGCGACGAGAATAACTGCGGGCGCTGCGGGAATCGTTGCGCAGCGGGAATTCAGTGTGTCACCGGGCATTGCGGTGACGTCGGCGACGGTGGCTGGGGAGGTGACGACGGATTCGCCGGGAGCGGCAATCATCGTCGCGACGGTGGCGTCAGTGGAACCGGCGTTGATGCGGGCACGGACCACGACGCGTTCGGTGAGTTCGATGTTGTGTATCCGAATGGCGGGGGCGGGAACACGAGCGCCAATGGTGGCAGTGGCAACACCGCGGGCGGATCAACTGCGGAAACTTGCGTGCCTCCGTACGACACCGCAAACAGTTGTGGCTCGTGCCACCGCGTCTGTGTTTATCCGAATCGCGTGTGTGCCCCAGTGGAGGGCGCATTTGATTGCGTTCCTCTCTGTAATGAGCCGCTCGTCGAATGCAACGGTGCTTGCGTCGATCTGAACAGCGACAGCGACAACTGTGGAGCATGTGGCAGAATCTGCCCTTCGGCGATTTGCCAAGGCGGCCAGTGCATCGGTGCTCAGGCTGGACACATCGTCATTATTGGAATGAATTATCGCGAGGCTTCGCCAAACTCACAGGCGACCAATTTGCTCGCAAACTCGGTGCTTCTACCCCGCTTCAATCCGGTCAAGATCCTGGCCTATGATGAATTTGCAGAGCCTTCGGTGAGCGCGTCGGTCAATGCCACGATCGGTTGGGCTTCCCTCATGATCGGTCGAGCCCACCAAATTACCACCATTAGCTCGCCTCAGTCCGTCAACACACAGCTCAAGAAGCCAGACTTCGATACGTTTCTCCTTTACGAACAGTCGCTGGCGCCGAGCGGTACGCTGGCCAGCTATGGAACACAGTGGGCGAAAGCGCTGGAGAGCTTCTCCTTCGTGGGGGGAGTTATCGTGGTACTGAGCGGATCGACGGGCACCAAAGAGATGCCCCAATTCCTGACCAGTGCTCGATTGCTGGAGGTCACTGCGGAACAAATCGTTAGTCGCGCACAGCTCTACAATCGGCAGCCAGCGGACGCGATTGGGGTCAACGTCGTGTCGCCGTTCCTTGCGCCCTGGGACTCCTGCGCGTTTAGCACGCCCGCCCCGATCGATAGCTCTACCGTCTTCGTCGTCACAGACGAACCAGCCTCGGGACTTGACCAACGCCCGGTGGTCGTGCACCGAATTGCGATTCCCAAGGTCGACTGAGCAGCGAACAGATTGGGCCTGCGGCTCGCCGTAATCCGACGTCTCTGCCGTCAGCGTGATGTGCGCGGCGCGGAACGATCCGTAATGGCAGGAGCCAGCGCGTTGAGTGGACGGCTCAGCAACTCAGCCACCGCGATCAGCAACCGCCCCGGAGGGAATGGCTTCGGAATGAAGCTCACCCGCGGATCGAGCAATTCGTGCTGAACGAGCGCATCCTCGTTGCATCCCGACATGTACAGCGTGCGCAGGGCTGGCGCGTCTCGCCGCAGCCTAGCCGCGAGTTCGCGCCCGCTCATTTCCGGCATAGCCACATCGACCAGCAAGAGATCAATTGGTCGGTCGAGCTTTGTGGCAAGCTCCGCGGCTGCAGGGGCAGTGTCCGCGCTCAGCACCTCGTAGCCTCCGCGCTGCAATGAACGCACGATCAGGTTGCGCAGCTGCTCGTCGTCCTCGGCGATGAGCACCACACCGCCAACCGCGGATTGAACGTCACTCGCGTTCGCGTCCGTCTTGTCCATTGGCGCAGCCGTACACGGCAGGTAGATTTCGAACGAGCTTCCCCGTCCTTGAACCGTGTCGACGCGCACACTACCTCCCGTCTGCTTGACGACGCCGAACACCGTCGAGAGCCCTAGCCCCGTTCCATGTCCGGGGCCCTTCGTCGTGAAGAAGGGTTCGAAAATGCGGCGCGAAATCTCGGGCGTCATGCCATGGCCAGTGTCGGATACAAGGACAATCACGTAACGACCTGGCGCCAGATCGAGTTGGGCGGAGAGGCCACCATCGTCAAGCATGACCTTGCGCGCTTCAATGCGCAGCTTGCCACCGTCTGGCATCGCGTCGCGGGCATTGATCACCAAATTGAGCAGAACCTGTTGGATCTGGCCTGGGTCGGCTTTGATGTGCGCGGGTTCGTGTCCAACAGCCAGGGTGAGTTGGATGTTCTTACCGAGGAGCCTTTGGATCAGGGGTTCCAGTTCCAAGAGGGTGGCGTTGATATCCAAAATGCGCAGTTGAAAGACCTGTTTGCGGCAAAACGCCAGCAATTGCCCGGTGAGCGATGCGGCACGTTCCGACGCGCGGTTCACTTCGTCGAGCTCCTTGCGTGCCGGATGATCCGGAGTAAGCAGATCTGCTGCTAAACAAGTGCTGCCCATGATGGCTGCCAATAGATTGTTGAAATCATGGGCGATGCCACTGGCGAGGCGTCCCACGGCCTCCATCTTGTGCGCCTGTCGGAATTGTTCTTCCAATTCGCGTTCGCGCGACATGTCCTTCGCGATGGACGACAGGTGCGTCACTTTGCCATCGGCGTCGCGATGTCCGACTAGAACCTCCAGCATCGTGACGACCTTGCGATCGTGACGCACGAACTCCGTTTCGCCTCTCCACATACCGTCACGGATGGCGGTCGGAATTGCCACGTTCAGGAGCAAGTCTGCTTGTGCAGGCGGGTGCACCTCGCTCATGTTTAGGTTACCGAGCTCCTGATCCGGCGCGATCCCGATAAACTCTCGAGCGGCACGATTGAGGTACTCGATCGCGCCCGTCATGTCCGTTGTGCACACGAAATCTG
>JBLNFG010000883.1:0-3561 GCA_050263495.1 Myxococcales bacterium
GTTACCGTTGGGTGAGGTCAGTGTCACCAACTGCGTGTGACTTGGGGGCTTGCGTGGTGCTTCGGGCAGCTGCGAGTTTGTCTGAGGTGCACGTGTGAGTTATTGCTTCTGGGAATCAAGGCGGAAGTGAGAACCTTATTTTGAGGTGACCAACGGAACTCAATGCTCGTCGTGACGTCGCTAGAGCGCCGTTTTGGTGGCGAGCGAGCAGCCGTAATTGGGGGCTGTCTAGAAATTACGCCAGGGAGGTGTCCAGCCTGGGACCTTCAAGGTATGTACCTCGAAGAATCGTTCCGTTGCCGCGATGTAGGCGTCGATTTGGCGTGCATCGCCGTCGGTCAGATCGACGAGTTCCCCCGGGTCATCGTTGAGATCGAACACCTGCACGGTGCCGCGTCGTAGATCACGGTGGACCTTGATTCCGTCTTTGAACAGCAGCGCTTGCTTGCGTCGGCCTGCATCGGCCGCGATTGGTCGCGACAAGTGCACCGGTTGGTTCGCCAGTATCGCAACCAGACTCTGACCCATGAAATCGCCGGGCGTGGATAGACCAAACAAATCGAGTAGGGTCGGGCTAAGATCGATCAGGCTGACAGGCAGATCCGACTGCCCGACGCCCAATCGCGGATGCAGAAACATCAATGGAACGCGCAACAGTTCGTCGTAGACGGTGCTGGCGTGGAACCTCGTGTCGTGCTCCCCAAAGGCTTCGCCGTGGTCGGCGCTAACTACGAGTAAGCAACGTTCCGTGAGTCGCTTAGCCCTAAGAAACACCAGCAATCGCCCGAGCTGTCGGTCCACCAGTTCGAGCTCAGCGAGGTAGCTTTGGAACGGGGTGTCACGCTTGCCGCCCAACGTGTACGGCGCGTGGGAGTCGACGAAGTGGCTATAAAGGAATAGCCGTTGGGATGGTTCATCTAGGACGCGGGATAGTCGTGCAAGGATCAGATCCATTGCCTGCTCGGCGCGTCCGAAGTCACGAGGGGTCGTCGGATCTTCGTCGAAACCTCGGCCCACGCCGTAGCGCGGGCCGAGGCCCCACATGGCGCGAACATTGACGGTCTTCACCCCAGCTCGCGACAATAACTCTGGCACACGTGTGGAGCGGTCGGTGATTGGGTTCACCTTACCGGGCTCATGCTCGGTGAAGTAGATTTGTGAGTAATATTTGCCCGTAAGTATCGAAGTGACGGTCGTTAACGTCGATGGCGTCGGGCTGCGCGTCTGCGTGAAGCGTCGCGACGAGTCGCGAATTAACGCTAAGTTCGGCAGCAACGAGTCGTGTTTGCGGCTCTCGACTACATCTGCACGCAACGCGTCAACCGTGAGAAGGACAACAACTCCGTTAGAAGGCAGCAGCGCGAAGGAATGTGGCGCAATAGCGGGCAACGTCGTTCTAGGTTTGAACCACTCGGTCTGTTCAAGCGCTAGGCGTTGGGCCTTGCTGAGTCGAGCCTGCGGCAAGAAGCGTGTGATGAACGGTGCCAGGCTCGACCCCGAACTCACGTTGAGATTTTGCCGCACGATGCGCGACGGTGGCTCAAGGAAGGGCAACCCAGCGCAGGCGAGGATGCTCGCAAACCAGACCAGTTGTACTCGCTCGGGGATGTGCGGCGGTAGTTCGCGAGCCAGTACTGCGCCGAACAAACCAAATGCTCCCAGCGTGATGATCAAGTGCAGGCCGGGATACTCGCCGGGCAACAAAGAAGCATTCAGGCCGGACAACGCAAACGCTGCGACGACAGCTAACACTCGCTGCCAACGCTTCGAAAGGTCTGCAACCACAAGCGCTAGTCCGGGCAAAAACAGCATTCCCGCGCTTGTCCCCAAGACCGCCGGGGTGAATCGAAGGTCTTGTTTTCCGACGAAGTTAGCCAAGTCGTCAGCGAGAGTCCATCGACCCAAAGCACCGCCCGCAAGGAGCAACAAGACAACGCTCGAGAGGCGTCGCAGCCGCCTACTCCAATAGGTCGAAATGGCGCTCCAGCCGCCGAGCACGAGTGCCACCCCCGCGCCCATCGAGAGAAACAAAGCAACGTCGTAGGCATGGACGCGCGCCTGAGTTGCCGTTCTTAGTTGATGAGCGAGGCGCCGGTGAAGCGGAAGCGCATTGCCGCTGGCTACCAGTAGCGCAGCCATGGTGTAGGTTGTGAGGGAGCGCCATAGCCTAATCCGCACCAGCCGATCCGCGCACCCCCGCCACGAACTGTCAGTGAGCCTAGACCACATCACAATCAACGTCACGCGCGCGTGAAGCTTTCAGAATCGACCGACCACACCCAGCGAGGCTGGGCCAACGTACGGGGTTACATGGATGGCGCTCGCATTCGGGCGGCCCTCGGTGTCGCGCGAAGACAGCACGAACAACGTCACCGCAGCCGCGATGCCAATGCCCCCAGTAACGAATCCGACGGCGCTCAGCGTTTTTGCATTTGCACTGGCGTCATCGGCATCGATTACTTCGGCCTTCTGCGAGGCGGAACAGCTCGGACAGCCGTACCTGGCGTAGAGCGCATCCCCGTCGTCACCTTTCGTCTTAGCGCGGAAGGCAAAGTAAGTGCCGAAAACCGTCCCAATTACGCCTACTCCTGCAGCCGCGTAAGAACCGATGCGAAGGTAGTTCGGGTGGCTCGCTGCAACGGGCGGTGCCGAATCAGAACGTGCACTCAGGGATGTGGGGGCGGTGGGGAGAGCGACGGCCCCTTGCGGTTGTAGCTGGAGTTCTGCGACTTGTTCAGCGGATTCAGGGACTGTTATCTCTAGTTCTGCTTGCTTCATTCCGGCGCTCGTCGCACGAACGATATGCTTGCCTGGGTCGATCGGGATGGCCACACCAACCAATGCATTCGACAGTGTGCGCTCATCGAGGGTGACCTGAGCTGTGTGGTTGGGGTCACCGCGCAGTTCGATTCGAAGCTTCGGAATGCGCGGCTCCAGTGCGGAGAGTTCGGTCGATGCTGCAGCTTGCGCTTCCTTAAAGGCATTCGGGGCATTGGTGGGCAGCTGCTCTCTGACGACCTTCAGATAGGTCTCACGAGCCAGGACTAGCTGCCCCAGCTCCACTGCGGAACGAGCGATGTAGAGCAGGTGGGTAGGCGCGTGCACAACAGATTCGGCACGTTTGAAGAGATCGAGTGCCTCAGCGAACCGCTTCTGTCCAAAGGCGTCGATACCACGACGCGCCGCCTCTCGGGCTCCAGACCGTTCCAGATCGTCCTGTGCCTGTGCGGCCGGCAAATGGATAGAATAAGCCCCAGCAACCATCAGTAGCGGGAGCGAAAAGGTCCTGAACCAACGAGACCATCGGCTACGATTCACGAAGCTCATCACCACCACTTATCGCACCAGACTCGGTGGACAGTCCAGCTCGCTGTGCAAGCTAATGCGGGTACTGCAGGGTTCGATGCGGACCTCCTTGACGGGTACCTGCTATTCCGCTCAGTTGGCGCTAGCGGCCACGGAGTTCCGTGACCCTAAACGGGCCACATTCAACTGCGGAGGTGTGGTTCAGCGTCTGCTGCCCGAGATTTAGGCAAATTCTGGATGGGTTTGTGGGGCCCC
>JBLNFG010000884.1:0-3000 GCA_050263495.1 Myxococcales bacterium
ACGCCCCGCGAGCCTTCCCTCATCCAAGAACATCTGGAGAAACCCCGGCTGCTCTTGGGCGGCAACGTCAGGGCGAAGCACCTTGAGGACGACCAGTTTCTTGTAGTCCGCGGGGCCACGCGCAACGGCCAGGTAAACATCCGCCATCCCGCCACTGCCCAAGCGGGCTACTAGTCGATATCGCTGTAGTGCTTGGGGTTGGCTGGGCATAGGAGCGACGGAGCAGAGCCGTTCAGCGAAACCGGGGCTGTGGCATTCGTACTCAGCACCATCTAGGTAATCGATACCATCGCGCTCTTTGCGGAGGTCTCGGTCTGGTAGCTCACGCACGGACCCTATCACGCGTGAACGGATAGCGTCCACAAGGCCTCGGGTTGCGCCGGCCAACGGCTCGCGGCGGCTTTTGATTTGGCTTTTGCCGTCGCAATCACGCTGAATTGACGCTGGTGCGGTGGTCCACGACGGCGCGCGTGCCTCGGGGGTGGCCAGACTTGGCAGTCCAGTCGACCTTCTGATAACGCCGGACCCCTCTTCCGAGATGGGCTGAGCCGCACCATCGGGAGGACTCGAATTTCGATTCAATGGGCGTTGGGGTAGCATCGGTGACTCGGGGTTTGCGCCAACCAACCGTGCCAATGCAGACTCCGTGCGAGGACGATTCCGAGCGCAAAACGACGGGGAGAAAGTCGGATGCAGCACCAAACCCGCAACCGTTGGTTGCCGTGCGATGTGGTTCGGCAACTGTTGGTTGCCGGCAGGCTGCCGTCGTACCCCGATTCAATCCGGTCCAACCGACAGCCGCTACGCCGCGAATCGCTACCACTTCGCCATATAGGCCTAATCCCGAATTCGCGTCGGGGCTTTGGATCCCAAACCCTCGCGACGTGTGCCACGCGTTGGGCGTGCTTTGCCTTACTTCAGTCCGTGCTTCGCCATCAGCTTCTCCAACATCTGACGGGAAACGTCGGCCATTGCGGAGGCGCTGCGCTTGTTACCACCAGTTTTCTGCATCAACGTCGTGATATACGCTCGTTCAAAGTTGTCGCTCGCGTCGCGTCGCGCGACCCGCAGCGGTGGCAATGTTCCAGCAGTGGGTAGCGCTGGTGGCTGGGTCAGATTACCGGGCCCTGCTGCTGAACCCGGTGCGCTCTCAGCGGGAAACACGCGCTCTGGGGTGACAAGGAATCTCTGCACCAAGTTCCACAGCTCGCGGACGTTTCCTGGCCATCGATGCGCCTTGAACATGCTCCAGAGGGGAGGTGGAATTTGCTCCAGCCCCTGCGGCGAATTGGCGCGGTTGAGGAAGTGTTCGACCAAGAGCGGGAGATCGTCCATCCGATCGCGCAGCGGCGGCACACGGACATGTGCGGTACTGAGTCGGAAATAGAGATCTTCACGGAAGTTGCCGCGCTGAACCTCCGCGGCCAGGTTGCGATGCGTTGCCGCAATGACGCGCACATCGACGGGGGTCGTGCGCTGCGCGCCTAGCCGGCGCACCTCGCGTCGCTCGAGCACGCGCAGCAACTTGGGTTGCAGCTCCTTCGAGAGCTCGCCCAGCTCGTCGAGGAAGATCGTTCCACCGTCCGCTTGCTCGAAGAGGCCGGGGCGATTCACGGCTTCGGTGAACGCGCCCTTCACTTGTCCGAATAGCTCACTTTCCACCAAGGTGGGAGCCACGGCGCCGCAGTCGAACACGATGAACGGACCTGACGCGCGTTTACTTGCTCGATGGACCGAGTCCGCGACCAACTCCTTACCAGTACCGGTTTCTCCCTCGATCAGCAGGGTTACGTCGGTTGGCGCGATCCGCGCGAGGTCCGCGAAGAGCTCGCGCATGCGTGAGGAGCGACCGAGGAGATCCCCGAACCGCTCCGCAGAGGTTTGTTCGCGCGTTGCAACCTCGGACAAGGGCTCGACGCTCAGTTTCGTGCTTCCCAACTGTAGCTGCACTGGGCTGCTCACGACGAGGTCGTAGATCCGCATGTTGTTGATGAAGATGCCGTTCGTGGAACCTTCGTCGCGGATCCGAACCCCGCCGCCAACGGGTTCGAGCGAACAGTGATGTCTCGACGCGGTCGCGTCGGCCAAGACCAAGTCGTTGTCCGACGCACTGCCGACACGGAGAGAATCCCCGACGAGTTCTCGCGAAGCTCCGGCATCGGGGCCTTCCACGACCGAAACGCGGATCTTCGAGTACTTGACGAGGATAGGAAGGGTTTGCGCCAGTGTTTCGTCTGTCATCTGCGGGTCCGGGTTTCGACGGCGCGGAGGACTATAGCTCACGTTTCCCCATGCCTTCTGGCGCCTTCTTCGCGGCAGGTCGGGATCGAGGTAGAACCGTTGTTCGGGGGTGCGCGGCTTGATTGCCAGCCACGCGGCCATATATCGCGAATAGTGCCACTCCGCCCCCAGCGACTCAGCCGGACTGGCGCCGTGCCTACTTCGCAAAAAACACGGCGTATTGAGCGCCAGCGGTCTGAGAGATCCCCTCAATTTCTAGCGATAAATCGCGCGATTGTTTCGCGGAGCAGAGGAAATGGCACAAGAAGTTCGGAAGGTCGGAAGAAATCCTTTCGCTCTTCCGCCCTTACTGTGCAATCAAAATGAGGGATGCCTCAGGCCAGCGGTATCCCGCGAAAATGCAGGGACACCACCGCATTGGCGCCGGCGCTTGCCCTGCGCGGCCCGCCGCTGTGTTTACACGGCGTTGTGCGCTGAGCAGTGAGTGCCGGCTTGCCAGGAGTCTGGTCAGCCTTTCGGCGTCGCGGCGCGGAGCACCGTGTACTCCGATTCGGCAGGAATTGGGCAGATTGAATGCTTACGATAGCGACGCGGCAACGGAGCGCGGATCCGTTGGTAACGATGGCCTTGGGAATATTCAGGAATTGCGACCTCGGTTGCGCGCACCTGGAGCGAGTAACGCCCGGTGCTATCTTTGAATGTCGAGGCTCGCGTAGCCACGAAGCAGCCTCGGATGTCCCACGGTAGATTACTGAGGTT
>JBLNFG010000885.1:0-12737 GCA_050263495.1 Myxococcales bacterium
TTCCGCGCAACACGACGATTCCCACCGAACGCAGTGAGATATTTACGACCAGTGTCGACAACCAGCCATTCGTCCCCATCCACGTGCTGCAGGGTGAGCGCGAAATGGCAGCGGACAATCGGAGTCTGGCCCACTTCGATCTAACCAAGATCCCGCCCGCTCCAAGGGGAGTACCGAAGATCCAGGTCACCTTTCGCATCGATGCGAACGGCATCTTGTCGGTCGAAGCAAAGGACCTTGGCACTGGTCGTTCGCAAGTCATCAATGTCACGCCGACGAGCGGCCTCACACAGGCCGAGGTCGACAAGCTCGTATCCGAAGGCGATCATTTTAAGCTAGCCGACCAGGTGCGTCGCCAATTGGCGGAGATGCGCAACCAAGCCGAGGCGCTCGTTTATACGACTGAACAAGCGTTGGACGGTTATGCAGATCTGCTTGCACCGGAGAAAGTGGTCTCCATGCGTGGTGACGTGATGGCACTGCGTTCACTGCTGGACCAGAACGCCGACCTCGAGACGCTGCGTAACGCGTACACCGTGCTCGAGAAGGCCACGTTCGAGATTGCCGAAGCGATGTACGGCACCGAAGTCTAGCTGGCATCTTGGCTGCGCGCTTTGGACGCATGCATTGCGTGCACAGGCGTGTGCAAGGCCCCTGAGCGGGCCGATACGCGACCCGTATCGAGTGCCCACTCAGCCCCAGCCGCGTCACTCGTCCGCCGAAGCGAGACGTCGTTCGATGGCTTCTAGATGTGCCGCTACCTGCGGGTCAGTGTTGCGTAAGGCTTCCATGCGCCGAACAGCACTCATGACCGTGGTGTGATCCCGGTTGCCGAAGGCGCGTCCAAGCTCGGGGAAGCTGCACTTCAGGCGTTGACGGCACAAGTACATGGCGACTTGACGGGCGAACGCGACGCTACGATGGCGATCTTTGCTCAGCAGGTCAGCGTTCGTGAGCCGAAAATGGCCGCAAACGGCGCGCTGAATATCCTCGACACTGGTGGGGCTTGGCCGATGCGATCCGACATTGAGCAGCTCGCGTTGGGCAAACTCCTCGTCGATCAGGCATCCCACGATCGACGACTTGGCTGCTAAGCGGATGAGCGCACCTTCGAGCTCGCGCACGTTGCTCTTGACGCACTGGGCTAGAAGCACTGCCACTGCGTCCGGAACTTGGATGCCTTCGAGCGCCGCCTTCTTACGTACGATCGCCACGCGCGTCTCTAGCTGGGGAACTTGTACGTCGGCGACGAGACCTGACGTGAATCGCGAAACGAGCCGTTCCGGCATGCGCTGCAACTGCTGGGGATACTTGTCCGACGTGACGACAATCTGACGATCTGCCTCACGCAGCGCATTAAAGGTGTGGAAGAACTCTTCTTGCGTCTGCTCGCGACCGGCGATGAACTGAATGTCGTCCACCAGCAGCACGTCGCAATCCGAACGATATCGGCTCCTAAACTCGTCCATCTTGCGATGTTGCAGCGCCAGAATGAATTCGTTCGTGAAGCGCTCCGCCGAAACGTAGATGACGCGCGCTTGCGGCCGCTCCGAAAGCACGCGGTGCGCGATGGCATGAACGAGGTGCGTCTTGCCGAGGCCCGTGCCACCTGCAATGAAGAGCGGATTGTAGCGGAGGCCTCCGCCGCCTGCAGCCGCGTGCGCCGCGGCGAAAGCGAGCTCGTTGGACGAACCCACGACGAAGTTTTCGAACGTGAACCGTGGATCCAGTTGAGTCCAGACCGCCGAGTTGATCGCGGCGGCACGTTCGCCGCGCTGCTCAGACACCAACTCGAGCGCGCCAGTGTTGCGGTTGGAGCGGCGTTGCTCCGCCGCCCCCGCACGCGAACCATGTTCCTTGGAGAGTCCACCGACGAGCCCGGTCGCGGCCCCCGATTGCGAGCTTGCGCTCGGCGGTGGTGGCGGGGGCTCGGAGATGGGACTTCCGAGCGTGCGCTGGATGCGCCACACGATGCGCACCCTGCCAACTCCCGGTTGCGCCTCTAAGTGCGTCAGCAGGTTCGGGATGTAGTGGTCTTGAACCCAATCTCTAACGAACTCGTCGCGCGCGCTTAGCCGCAACTCGCCAGCGTCGAACCCGTCGAACTGAACACCCGAAAACCACTGTTCGAATGTCGAGGGACTTCGACTCCGTGTGTGTGCAATCGCATTGGTCCATGCCTGGCCGAAAAGCGTTGGATCTTGCATTACGCATGCTCAAACGGGCAACGAGCGAACATCCGCTCTCCCCAAGTTATCCACAGCCCTGTGGATGGAAACCATTTTGGTTGTTCGTCGTAAGCCGATCGAACGAGGCACCATACCCTCCGTTCGACCAGCGGTGAGGGCTCCATTGCGCCATCGCGGAGCCCCAATATGGATCACAACAAAGCGATTAAGATTCCGTACGACCAGTCGTAAGTAGGAAAGCGATCTGAGTGACCCTCGATCGAACAGGGGCACGCGAGCTAGCACTCAATCCACGCTCAGTTCAATGCTTGACATGCATTTCTCTGAAGCATCGCGGAAATGCTGCTTGAACGTGTGGCCCGCAAGAGCACTCAGATCGATTCAGTTGCGCGAGTGTCGCCAGTCGTCATCAAATCAACGTGAGATTTGGGGCGACGCATTCGGGATCGAACACCGAATTTTTTTTGCGGCTAGCTTGCCGCCAGTTCGCGTCGTCAAGAGGGTACGTGACAAATGTTCGTCGCGCGTGAGACTGGCCAGCAATCCTTTTTTGCTCTTGTGTCACATCCAAGAATGCTGAGCAGAGGATTCCGATCAAGTGGTAACGACAAAATGTCTCGGTCCGTCGTATGGCGCTCCGCATCGGAATCCGAGCCTTCGCACGTCGCGTAGTTGACGGGTGCAACGCGGCCGCGTACGAGAGCCACCCCGTCATGCAACAACGTTGGCTAGTCCTCGCCGTGTCGTCGCTCTCAGTCTCGTTGCTCCCGGCCCGGGTTGTTGCAGAAAGCGAACTTCCTCCTCACGTCGGTTGGGACTCGGGTCGACTCGAGACCGGGCGTGGCGCCGCACTTTCTGGCGCGGAGATCGCGAAGTCGAGCTCTTTGGGTGCGCTTTTCTCGAACCCCGCCAACATGGCGGCAAGCCGCATCTATCACGCCGGTGCAACGGCCGCGATCTGGCCCGAGGCAGCGCGACAGGCATACGGGGCCGCCGTCGTAGACTCGCACACGAGCAGCACGGGCTTAGCGGGCGGAGTCTCTGGGACGTGGTTCATGCAAGATCCCAACGGGATTGAGCGCACTGGTACCGACGTGCGTTTCGCGATCGCGTTTCCGTTCTCGCAAAAGTTCCGGCTTGGTGCCGGCGCGAAGTACCTGTCCTTGAGACAGAATGGACACGGTCCGCTTGGCGAGAGTCTCGCGTCCTCGGGATTGCCCAAGGCGTCCATCGTGCGCGACTTCGGAATTGACGCGGGAGCAACGCTGCAACCGATCCCGGGTTTAGCGTTCTCGATCGTGGGCATGAACCTGAACATCGCGCATAGCGGTCTACTTCCAATGATGGCGGGCGGCGGCATCGGGGGAGGCAACGATAACTTCACCCTCGAGGCCGACATATTGGCAGACTTCTCCACCTGGGATAGAACGACTCTGCGTGCCATGGGCAGCGCGGAACTCTTGCTGGGAGACCACTTTCCAATCCGCGCCGGCTATCGATTCGATGAGGGTGCGAAGATGCAGTGGCTCAGCGCCGGTACCGGTTACACTGACAAGTCGATGCGGATTGAGCTCGGTGTGCGCCGTAGCGTGTCGGGTCCAGGTGCGACGGCGATAGTATTTTCCCTGGTTTACCACGTCGAATCCGCCGGCTTGGGCTCGACCACGACGGATACGTACTAAGCCGTTGCGCTCACGCGTTCGTGCTCACGCGCTCGCGCCCAACACTGCCCGAGAATTTTGCTCAATAAACTCGGATTCATGCATGGAGCGTCGGGAATCACGCTTGACGTCGCGAGGGCCAGAGGTTTAACACTTTTCCCCGAGGTGCCCCCGAGTCCGGCAGGTTCCGCCGCTACACATCCCAACCATAGTTCACTGGAACTTGCCGTTGGCGCTCGGGGGCTCTTGCTAAATCCGCACCCGCTGACTCACGACTCGGGTTAGAAGCGTGACTCGAAATCGCGCGCGTATTCGTCAACGCTCGACCAAAGCTCGTCTGGTTCCGGCGCTATGCGCTGTGTTCGCGCGAGCTGATCGCGAATGCTGACGATGGCGCGCGGATTTCGGAACCAATCCACGTCGAATTCAGCCACGAGTCTTCGCGACCAACGCGTGGCGAGACATTTGGCCACGAGGCGCTGCGCGGTATTCGCACGGAGGCGCGGCAGCACAGCCGCAAAGCCGCGCGGCAGTGCAAAACCCAGGCAGCGAGTCGACATTTCTTGGTAATCGCTGCCGAGACCAGAACCTGAGTCGCGAATGCGAAGCGCGACTAGTAGGGCCAATGCCGCGCAGCGTACCGCGATCAATTCACTGACGAGCATCGCGCGCGCCTGCCTACGTGCCACGTCTTTGCTAAGCTGCAGCTGACGCGTCTGCCACACCTCTTGGGTCGTAAGGTGCGCGCATAACGCGCCGAACTGATGGCGCGAGAGGCCGTACGGGTCATGTGCCATCACGTAGAGATCGCGCGCTGAGGCGGAAGCCTGGACCATCGCCCTTCCGAGCTCGTAGAGACCCCGCGCGAAACTGGACGCGGCAATAGCAGCGGGCAGGTGCCTCGTGGGAAGGTCGAGTCCGTCGAACCATTCTGGCGCTTCGAAAAGACTTTGGATCGTTCTTGGCGTGAGTTGTGCCGGCCAGCCGCGGTCGGCTGCGATCGCAAGCGCGGCATCCAACCAAGCATCGAACCGGGTGGGTACCAGTTCGCGATAGAGCAGGTCAGTTGCCTTCAAGACCCGTTCGGCGCACTCGGCTAGGTTGAGCCCCGGTGCCGTCAATTCGTCGGAATTCGAGTAGCCGGCGCGTTTGGCGATCTCGTCACGACGCACCACCTGTTCGATCGCCAAGCGTCGTGGCCGCGACGTACTAACCCCAAAATGATCGGCCCAACGCTCCCGCTCGGCCGGGCGCGAAAGGGTGCGATGCAGGAGTTCTCGAAGTGAGAGCCGCTCGAGTTCGGCGTGTTCCACCGGATGTTGCTCGACCCGGTAGGCGTGAGCCATGGTGGCGATTAATGGCGCATTGATCCGTGCCTCGGTCAGGAAGAAGGCCCAGCGCTCCCACGCCTGGCGCACGAGTGGAGGTTCGGAGAGTTCACGGATTTGTCGGAAAGCGTCGCGCGTCGTTAGCGCCGGTTTGCCGAGGTACGGCCCCGAATCGTCCATGTCAGCGCGCCGCAATCGATGCTGCCAATGAATGACGGCTCGATGCAGGCCGCTGACTTCTCGCGCCAGAGCAATCGGGTTTTCGAAGAGGTCCATAGGATCGATGACTCGGTAGTTGTGCGACCGCGCGAGTGGGGCGCTTTCCGATGGGCACATGCCATTCGTCGACGCTAAGTCAACGCTCTGGAATTGCCGAGATTGGGCGGCGAGCTGCGGTGCGGCGGGCCGCGGTTTGACCGCGCGCACGGTCGGAACTAGCCTTCATTCCAAAGCGAGTGAAGCCATGACAGTATTGCGGTGTGGATTCGGGTACCTGAGCGTCGCCTTGAGCCTGTTCGCTTGCTCGAGCGAACAGACAAAACCTAACGCCGCGGGCGGCGCAAGCACCGGGGGCACCGGGAGAACAACACTTAGCAGTACCAAAGCCAAGGGCGGCAATTCTGCGTCGGGAGTCGGTGGATCTACCACGGCAGAGGCCGCGCAAGGTGGTGGCACGGCGACGAATCAAGGCGGTCGCCCCAACTCGAGCAGCACCAAAGCCAACGCCACCGGTGGTACCCCGTCGAAGAGCAGCATGGGCGGCGCCCACTCGACCTCGGAAGGAACCAATGAAGCGGGGACAAGTTCCGTTAGTGTGGGGGGCACGCCCGTAACGCGATCCCAAGCCGCGCGTCCCGCGGGAAACCAAGAGGATTGCGGCAAGTGGGCGCTCACCGACGGGGTTTGCTGCGCGCAGTACTGCAAGAACGACAATAAGTCCGAGAGCTGCGACGGCTGTGGGGGACCCGGTTCGGCGGAGTGCGAGGTCGTCAACGCCAAGGCCTGCACCTCTGGACAATGGCCAGAGGTGGGTTCCGTCAGTGACAGCGAATCGTGGCACTATTCGCGCTCTACCTGGTTTGGTTTTACGGCATCCGGGGCGTGCGCCTTTGGCTTGTACGGCATCTGCACCACGAAACACAAGTTCGATACCGGGCTTGCGGAGCAGTGTGGCGCGTTCTGCAAAGCCTATCCGGATCTATGCAAGGACCCTCCGAATATTACCTTGCACGGAAACATCGCGGCACCTCAGGGCAACTACTACTCCCAATTCTGGTCGAGCCTCGACGGCGACTATGACAACTACTTGAGTTGCGGTGAGTGTTTCGAGATCATGCGCACGCAGAAGGATGGCACTGAATACCAACCGGGAGATCCCGGGTACACGCCGCCCATCGTGTTTCAGGTAGTGGACTCATGCCCTTGCGCGGCAAACTCCAAGTGGTGTTGCGGTTCGGGGCGCGACCATTGCGGCGAGGTATCGGACTTCAAGTACGGGTGTCCAACGCCTCCGTCACCCACGCCGCCGGCAGATCACGATCCCACGGTGGACGAGAGCATCCACTTCGACTTGTCGCCCATCGCCATGGCACGTCTGCAGACGGGCGACTCTGCGGGCTTCATCGTCGACGGCGTGATTCCGACCAAATACCGCCGGATTCCGTGTCCCGTACCGGGGAATATGTACTTCTGGCTGCAGCCCCAAGGCAACGAGTACTACTTCGCGCTGAGTGTCGTTAACATGGGTGGCCTCGGTGCGGCTGCCAAGGTCGAAGCGAGACTGCCAGATGGCACTTGGGTCGCGCTCAAGCGCAACTCGAACTATACCCTGTCGCGGCCTCAAGAACGCTACGGCACTTGGGCACTACCGCAGAACTCGGGGGTGTTCGAGTTGCCGATCACGATTCGCGTCACAGACGGCGGCGGGCGTGCCGTCGTGGCAGAGGGCGCGATCAAGGCGTGGGCACCCGCTGATGCCTCGATGCGAGAGACCTACTTCATCGACTCAGGCGTTCAATTTTGATCCCAGTGACCGAGCGCAGGCACCTTCCAGTTGTCGGGAATGCGGACGAGGGCGAATCCTCGCTGCAGCGCTCGAACTCGCAGTGGATCTGGGCAGGCGCAGGTTTGATCATCGCCTTGAGCCTGCCTCTTTCCATGCTCGGGCTTTGGGGGTCGCGTGCGCTCTCTGCGCTGCTTCTTCACTTCGACGTCGTGCGACACTCTGCTGGACTGATGCATCTGGCCACGCTGCTCCCGGTTCTTGCCTCCTATTCGCTTGCCGCCTACCTTGGCGGACTCATCGTCGTGCGGTGGGGAGGCCTCACAGGCGTGCGGAAGCTCGTGCTCATGGGTGCGACTGCCGGCACTGTTCTCGCGACACTCGCCGCAGCCGCTGGCTCGCTTCGGCCATGGCAATTAGGGGCTGTAGCCTACGTGACGTTGATCGTGGTTGGCGCTGGTTCGGCCGCGGGAGCGGGGCTTTCCGGGCGGAGAGCGCGCAACACTGCTACGTTCAGGCGCGTATCTCTGCCATCCGCCGCCGCAACGAACGATCCCCAAGGCGAAGTCACGAGACGACATGAACCGAATCGATGAAGAGCTGAAGGCCGCCCTTTCCGAGTCAGCGACGCCGCCCCGCGACCCTCCCGCTACGGTGGTCGAACCGCAAGCGAAGCGTTCGGCGAAGGGCAAGGAGCGGCAATCCTCGAGCAAGCGCAGCTGGGTGTTCCTGGCGGGGTTGGCGATCATGGGCGTAAGCATCCTCGCCATCGCCTTGACAGGCATTGATAACGCCGCGGTCTATTCCAAGGGCGTCGATCAACTCCTCGCCGAACGCGAGCGCTTCAGTTCGCGCAACGTGCGCGTTGTCGGCACCCTGGTTCGAGGATCGCTGGCGCGACGGAACTCGCCGTGCGAGTACCGCTTCCGGCTCAAGAAGGCAGCAGCCGAATTGGGCGTGCATTATCCACAATGCATTATCCCGGACACCTTCCGCGATGTTCCCAACGTCGACGTGGAGGTTACGGCGGAAGGTCGACTGCAGAAGGATGGGACGTTTTTGGCTCACCAGATTATGGCCAAGTGCCCTTCCAAGTACGACATGAAGAAGCGCACGCAATCGGGTGAAGCCGTTCCCCATGTGGCTGCCGAATCAGCCGTGGAGCAGGCTGACCCCGCGAAACAACTCGCCAATGCGCCTGAGCCTACGCTACGCTAGGCCGCAATCATGTGGGACCGCTTCATTCGTGCTTGCCGAGGCGAGCCGGTAGACACCACCCCCGTCTGGTTCATGCGCCAAGCGGGTCGATACATGCCCGAGTATCGGGCTTTGCGCGCCAAATACCGGATGCTCGAGTTGTGCAAGACTCCCGAATTGGCCGTGCAAGTGACGCTTCAACCGGTACGGTCACACGCCGTGGATGCAGCGATCCTATTTGCTGATCTGCTGCTGCCACTTGAGCCCATGGGCGTACCGTTCGACTTTCTCGCGGGCGAAGGCCCCGTCATTGAGCGCCCTGTGCGCACGGCGCAAGACATCGACGCGTTGCGGGTGGTGGAGCCAGAAGATGGGCTCGGCTACGTACTCGAGACGCTGCGCGTCTTGCGGCGTGAACTGGAGCAAAAGAAACCCGTGATTGGTTTTGCTGGCGGTCCGTTCACGCTTGCCAGCTACTTGATCGAGGGCGGCAAGAGTAGCCACTATGTCTTGACCAAGCGTTTGATGTTCGAAGAGCCAGAACTCTGGCACCGCCTCTTGGGGAAATTGGCGGAAGTGGTGCGGCGATTTCTACGAGCACAGCTGCAGGCTGGAGCGCACGCGGTTCAGCTCTTCGACTCGTGGGTGGGCGCTCTCTCTCCTGAAGATTTTACGACCTACGTCGAGCCGCATCTGGCTCACATCTTGAAAGATCTCGAATCGACGGGAATGCCCGTGATCCACTTCGGCACGGGGACGCAGTCGCTGCTCGAACTACAGCAGCGCGCCGGTGGTACGGTGATTGGTATCGACTGGCACACCCCGCTCGACGAAGCCGCTCGACGCCTCGGGCCGAATGCGGTGTTGCAGGGAAACCTCGACCCTGTCGCACTCTTCGCCCCGCGCGCCGTGCTCGACCAGAAGATCAGTGACGTACTGACCAAGGGAAAGCTCGCCAAAGGCCACATCTTCAACCTGGGTCACGGTATCCTGCCGGAGACGAATCCCGACGTGGTTTCCTTCGTCGCAGATCGCGTGCATGAACTTGGAGCAAGCTGAATGATCGAGGCCGTTGCCTCTCGTAGGGCGGTGAATTAGATGACCCAAGCGCGCGACCCTGCCGCGCCCAAGCGGGTCCTTGTGGCTGGAGCCGGAATCAGCGGCTTGTCGGCGGCGTATCACGTCGCTTCCACTCGGCCTGAGCTGGAACTGCTCGTGGTGGACTCGCGCTCGCGTCCCGGTGGGAACATAGAAACCGAAAGGCGCGACGGCTTTTTGCTCGATGGCGGCCCGGACTCTTTTTTGCGGACGAAACCCGAAGCGGCCGCCCTGTGCGAGCAGCTCGGCCTTGCCGGCGATTTGATGACCACATTGCCCACCGCCCATCGGACGTACGTGGGCTACCAGGGGCGACTCGTGCCGCTGCCCGCGGGAATGGCACTGGCCGTGCCGACGCGGATCGGACCGATGGTGAGCACCCCGCTACTGAGCTGGCCGGGGAAGCTACGCGTGCTTGGCGACCTATTCGCTGAACCGCGGGTAGCGAGCGAGGACGAAACCGTCGCTGCGTTTCTCGCGCGTCACTTTGGTGTAGAGGTGACTCAACACCTTGCTGGGCCGTTGTTAGGCGGCATTTTTGCGGGCGACATCGAGGAGCTTTCAATCCAATCGACGTTCCCACAACTCGTCGAGCTCGAGCGCAAACACGGCAGTCTGATTCGCGCGCTCTTCGCGGCGGAACGTGCCCGCGCCGCACAAGCCCAAGGCAAGCCAGCCCCTAACGGTGAAGATCCGTTCGATCCTGCAGAACTGTGGAACCTACTGCTCTGGCTGCGTAGAGAGTATCGTTCGGTGCCAAGCCCCTTCCTCTCCTTGTCGCGCGGTATGGGAAGCTTGATTGACGAACTAACGGCGCGCCTACCGAAGACGGCGTTGCGGCTGGGGCGACGCGTGGAGTCTTTAGAACGATTGCCGGACGGTCGTTGGCGTGTCCAGTTAGATTCCGACTCGGTGGAGATCGTCGATCGGGTGATCTGCGCCATGCCCGCCCACGCCGCAGCAAGCGCATTCTCCCAATACCCTGTCGCGACCCAACTCTCGCTCGTGCCGTACGTTTCCACCGCAACGGTCTTCTTCGCGCTTGCCCGAGCGCCGAAGAGCTGTAACCTCGACGGTTCTGGCTTCATCGTTCCTCGCCAAGAGGGGCGTGTTCTGGCTTCCACTTGGATCTCTTCGAAGTGGGGAGGCCGAGTTCCAGAAGGGCCAGCGGTGCTCATTCGTGCGTTCCTCGGAGGGGCACGCGAGCCCGACTTAGTCGAGTCTGCTACCGACGAAGATTTGCTTACCATCGCTCGCGACGAACTGACGCGCTTTATGGGGCCGCTCGATGCGATACTGTTCACCCGCGTTTTCCGTTGGCACCGAGCCAATCCGCAGCCCACGGTCGGGCACGGCGCGCGTCTACGCAAAATCGAGCAGATGCTCCAAGACACGCCGGGGATCACCTTGGCCGGCTCCGGCTACGACGGCGTTGGGATTCCAGACTGTATCCGTCGGGGCCGCACAGCAGCACTCGCGGCCCTCGAAGGCCTTTGAGTCCGTTCACCACACGCTAACGACGCACCCGCGGGCGACGCCTGAACCGTCCGACAAGGATATTTGCCTGTCGGGTCACCACGGCGGGAGCGCCGATGGCCCGCGATGCCGAACGTATCTTCCCGAAACGGCAGGGTGTTTCTCGATCCGAGGAACCGAGGTGCGTGAATACAAGTCGGCGGTTCGGTTTGGCGACATTCAGTAGCTCTCCGGTTTGACTTTGCTAAGCTCGGCCCCGCTTTTCCGGCGTCGTCTAAAGGCAGGACAAAGGACTTTGGATCCTTGAATCGTGGTTCGAATCCACGCGCCGGAACCGAACGGGTGGGAACTCGGACCGACTTTTGGTGTCGAGACACTGGCCTTCGCTCGAGTGTCTTTCCCATCTCGGGCGAGACACGGCTTGGCACTAGAAGGTAGTCTTTGCACCCGTGAGTCAGCCTGACGATTCCTCCGAGCGTCGTTTCATCATGCGTCTGCAGGCGCATGACGAGCATGCCTTCAATGAGCTCGTGGAGACGCTCAGTCCGCGCGTATTTCGACTCGTATTTCGCATGCTGGGGCGACGCGCCGAAGCCGAGGACATGACGCAGGAGGTCTTTGTGCAGGTATTCAAAGCGATTGGACAATTTCGCGGCGATAGCAAGCTCTCGACCTGGGTTTATCGCGTCGCGGTCAACTCGTGTAAGAACCGCACCAAGTATCTCTCGCGACGTCACGATGGAACACAGGATGCACTCGACGCGATTGCCGACCATCAGCCGCTGAACCAGGCGACGGGCATCACTTCCGGTGACGTGAGTCGTCCAGATCAGATGGTGGAGGGGATGCAAGTCGAGCAGATCGTGCAACGCGCGATCAGTCAGCTCGATCCCGATTTCCGCGAGGCACTCGTATTACGTGACATCGAGAATCTCACGTACGAGGAGATCACCGAGATCACTGGCCTCGCCGAAGGCACGGTCAAGAGCCGCATTCATCGGGCACGTACGATGTTAAAGGAGATTGTGGAGCGTGAACTCGGGGAGAAGATCCTATGAATACCCATCCAGGTAACCTACCGGAACCCGAGCTCGACAGCGTGGTTGAGCAACGCATCAAGGATCTCTTGCGTGGGGTCGCTGACGAAGAGCTTGCCAAAGGCACCGTGCAGCCATCGCAGGACGTCCTTTCGGCAGTGCAACACAAGCTTCGCGTGCGCAGTGGAGGCAAGTTCTACGAGGAGGGTTGGAGCACAGCCCGCCACGGTCCGATTGCCACGTATTTCATTACCAGCCTGATCATGCTGGCGATCTTGATGCTCGCGTACTTCATTCTGCAACCGCTCTCCGGGCGACCCGAGACCGTACGCAGTCAACCAGCACCCGTGGAAGTGGTGGTGCCGGTGCGACCTACTGGGAAGTAAGTTGTCGAGCGATCCGCCTTGTGTCTAAGATCGGGCGGTTCATGCTTGACCAGGGCTGCGTTCCGAACCATTGGTGCGATCGGCGAGTGATCGGATCAGGTCGGTGCTCGTTCGTGGAAGTGCGTTCTCACTCGGGTTGGACGAAACGTGGGCGGGGACTCGTTATCTTCGGCCTGCTCCAGCTCAGTACTTGGTGTGCCGCGGCAGCGAACTCGGAAACGGGCAGCAAACCCGAGCGCCCCACGTCCGCGGCAGCGCGCGATTCGGGTTCCGGAAGCTACTCTGTCTCCAAACATTGCCCGAGTCGCGCGCAGTTCGTAAAAGAGGTTCTTGCGCGTAGTCCTGTGGCTGCCCGATCGAGTG
>JBLNFG010000886.1:0-3580 GCA_050263495.1 Myxococcales bacterium
GGGCGCTGTCGCAACTGGTCGATGTCACGGTCTTCAGGGCCACCCGTTCGTGGAGTGCGGTATCAAAGGCTTCGTATACTTCACCCATTCCGCCGCGCGCGATCAGACGTAATACACGGTAGCGCCGCCCCACGAGGGAATTCTGCTGAAACACCGTGTTCCAGCTGGGTCGAACCGATTCGGAGGGTTCTGCCACGTCGAGGGCGTGCGCTGCTTCGGCTAGCAAGCGTTGGCAGACATCGCAACGCTCGACGTGATCGTGCATCTTTTCCAATTTGTGACTGGATAGATCCCCTTGTGCGAAAGCGAGTATCTCGTCTTCCGTTGGGCACGCTCCAACCTCCGCGTCTCCGGATTGAGGCTGCAGCACACAAGGGAGTGTCTTTAGCTGTTCAGGCATCGCGAGTGGAGTTGGGGTTAGGCGCACCTAGCCCTCTGGCCAGTTCCCTTCATTCTACCCTTTTCAGGGCTCTCTTGAAGTGACAATTAGCTCAATAACACCGGGGTTTCCAGTTCTAGCTCTCCACCAACGACTCGCGCCACACTCTGAAATTCGCTGTCGGTTAACCGAGAACCACCCATTTGCAGCTCTGCACGGACACTGTGCAGGATGTGTTCCCGCGTCTGTTCCAGCCAGCGCGCGGCCGTGGCTCGATGCACATTGTAGGCCCGCCCGATCTGATCGATGCTGCAGCGTCCAACAACGTGCATTCTCAGCAGGTTACGTTCCTTGCGTGACAAGCTCGATAGGGCGCGCCTGAGCGCGGCGCGGAAAGGTTCACCAAATCTAGCCCGCATCAGCGTGGATTCGGGCCCAAAGGCCTGGTCTGCAATACAGTCGCCCAGATCGGTTTCGCGCTCTGACAGTACCCGATTGGACCGCTGCCGATCGATGGCCATTCGCGCCGCACAGATGCGGAGCCACGCCATCAACGATCCTCTGCCGAGATACTCGTTTACCTTTGCGTCCGGCCCAACGAGCAGTTTCCTCCAGAATTCCTGAAGTGTGTCTAGCGTGCGTTCCGAATCGCGCGTGAACCGCGCGATCGTACAGCGCACAAGCTCGTCCGCATCATGCTTGAAAATGCGAATCGCCGCTAAATCTCCGTTTGAGCACGCACAACAGAGGTAGAGCTCACCCGCGTGCTCGCGGGCCATATTCAGCTGCTCCCCTTCGTGCGAAAGACGCTCACAGTAGTGTTGGAACGCCCCCTCGGCTACCACCAGCGATGGGAACTGATGCTGCCCCTCGGCATACATCTCGCGCACGTCATCCTGCGCAGTCATAAACCGTCAGGGTACCTCATCTCAAGCGAGAGTAAATCGTGTGCTCCCGCCTGGTGTTTCGTGACCCAGGCATAAACTTGCGAATTCACGGTGAGTTGGCGAATGTGCCTGCGATAGGAAAGTGGGACGTGTCCCATTCTACCCAGGCGTCGAGAACAAGACGTTCACTCCGGGTCGACCTAGAGCGCCAATCAGTCCGAAATCCCTACTCCAAGCGCCGATCCTCTCGCTGCACGAGGCGGCCTCGTCGCTGCGCTCCTCAGACTACGTCAGTAGTCTTGCGGTGCTCACTCCTCGGGCGCCCCGGTCGCTTCGGTTTCAGCGCTTTCGCTACGGGGATCAAACTGATTGGCGCTCTAGGCGTGGCCTGAGGGTACATCCGCACAGCACCGATAACCCAACTCGATGCCGCGATAACTTTGATCGGCGTGCGGTTGACTCGCTCGGCAGTGGTTCGCGCCCGGCTGCCAGTAGCCACCTTTTCGAAGTGGTTGTCCCGTAGCGTCGTCCAGGACGTACTCCTCGACGTTGCCGGATAGGTCGCGCACGCCGAACGCACTCTGGCAACGAGGGAATGCGCCGCGAGCGGATCGCAAATCGTTCAGTTCACCGGAGGCACTCACCAACCCTGCGCGATCGATATTGCACGCAGTAACGTCCCGTACGACCCCGTAGGGATACGGATTGGCTTCTTCGCCCTCACAAGCAAACGTCCACTCTGCGTTCGAGCAGAGCCGCTTGCCCTGGCGCTCGCAGTTGGCGCGTGCCTCTGCGACCGTAACCCGGCTCTGCGGTAACGTGGTCCCCACCTCAGCATGCTCGTCCCGATCGATACAGAAGCGTCGATGTTGCTTCTGCGGGGATAGGCAGAAGCTCGAGCGCTTGTATTCCGCGCAGCGATGCCCATACAAAGCACTCCCCTCTGGGTCGGCCTGGGTGCGGCAACGCTGAACGAGTTTCGGGCAGTACGTGCCCTCAACCAACACCATATCCGGACTGCAGCCCATAGAATCGGCGGCGTGGGACGGTCGGAGTGCCACTTCAGCGAGTCGATTCGCTCGGGACATTAAGCCGCGCGCAAGTCGTGGACCTACCGCACGCGCCGACAGTGACCATTGAGAGCTAAGCCTGCCGAGCGCATAACCGACGGCAACCGCGATGCCAATGGCAACCAGCACAGCCACTGAACTGACCCATACTCGAGTGCGCGAGACGTGGAACTCACGAATCGATGCCTGTTCGGAAATAATGAGAACTCGAAAGCCCTGCGTCACCGTTTCCCTGGAGCGTTGGAGCGAGCAGCGGGTGGAGCGAAGCTACTTGGCTTTGGTCTGGTATCGATTATGTGACTCTGCTCTTCCAGACCATCGGGAAGCTCGGGTGCAACTTGTGGAGCTGAGCCTGCGGCAAGTTGCGCCGGCAACGGGCCTTGGTGTGTGCGTCCGTCAATAACGCCGCCCGAATCCACCTGCAGTTGCCCGTAGAATACCTCGCCTCTGAGACTTCCAGTCTTCAGTACATGCAGGGTCTCCTTGGCGCTGACCGTTCCTTCGACCCTACCCGCAATCACCACGGTAGAGCCAGACAACTCTCCGGTCGCCGTTCCGTTCGGTCCGATCGAGAGTTGAGACTGCGCCCGAATGGTGCCCTCACACTGACCTTCGATGTGTACGCTACCCTCAATCTCGAGGGTACCGGTGAAACGAGCTCCACGCCCAATAAGAGTCGTGTTGCCGTTGAGATTGGCTTGCTTGCTTTTGAACATGACCTATTTCCCCCAGTATTCCCGTAGACGGGCAAACGACGTCTTGCCGATTGAGTAGAGGTGGCGAGAGTGCGCTGCTTTATCGTTCCCTGCGAACCCTTCCACGTAGAATTCCCCGCGACGCGAAGCCGTGACTTGCTGCATTCCGTACTTCTGCTCGTTCACCGTCCAAGTCGGCGCGTGTGCCGCCTGACTGACCGCCATCGCGGTCTCCGCAGCGCCCGCGTACTCGAGGGGAATGATCCCTGAATGGGTGATATTCATTAGCCGCTCGCCCCGCGCGGCCTGTTGCGCAAACCTCACGAATACGTCCAGGCTATTCACATTGACGGTTCTGGTACGCTTGTCGCTGAAGCCCACATGCAACCCGTCTGCAAGCAACACGGCGTGGACGCGTTCAGGACGAAAGCGCAAGAATTGTTCGACCGCACCATAGCCGGCTGACCATGAACTCAAGGCCAGGCGCGTGATTGAAGCGTCACTCACCTTACATTGCTCGGCGATGCTAGATTGGATTCGATCGAGCAA
>JBLNFG010000887.1:0-2696 GCA_050263495.1 Myxococcales bacterium
GTGTTGCAAACAAGTGCGGCGCGGGCTCTTGCACGTCACGCACCTGCTCCTCTGTTGGCGCCAACTGTGGCTCCATCGGCGATGGTTGTGGGGCAGTCGTGGACTGCGGCGCGTGCCCAGCCGGGCAGGCGTGCGTCGCCAACCATTGCAGCGCAACGGGCGGTTGCGTCCCCTTGACCTGCTCGGAGCAAGACACGTTCTGTGGCCCGGCCGCAGACGGCTGCGGTGGTTTGCTCGATTGTGGCAGCTGTCCGTCCGGCGAGACGTGTGGCGGCAATGGCACGCCTGGCGTCTGCGGCAAGTCGATTATGCTGTAGTTCAGACGAATCTAGCGACTAAGAATCTTGCCAGCTGCGTGATTCCAACCGGATCGCGCAGCTGACATTTTGTGGCTCGGCGTGCTTGGATCGCCGCCGATCTCGAACCCGTCCCCGCAGAGCGGGAGCTAAGTGGGAGCCTGCCCTAGGCTGCTAGCTGTCGTTTGATGCTGCTGAGCAAGTCATGGGTTTGCTGCTGTTCGGGGATGAGCGAGCTATTGAGCAGCTGAAAGGCACTCGGATCGAGGTCTTCCAGGTCGCGGCTGTAGTCCTTCTTGCCATGGTCCTCGCCCTCCTCAAGAGCGGCGATGGCGGCTTTCTCACCCATTGATGCGGCGCTCGATTCGACCATGCGCGCGAACGCACCCCAAGCACCCGAGCTCTTCGCGGGCTCTCCTCCGCGTTGAAGGATCGCCTGAGTGAGTAGTCGTACTCGCTCTTGGTGTGACTGGGCGCATTGCTGCAGCGTGCTGCGATACGGAACGTGTTGGAGCTTCTCGAGCGCGAGCCGATAGGTTTCTACGGCAGCCAATTCCCCGCGAAGGTAAGAGTTGAGTTGGTCGATGGTGTCGGACTTATGAGTTGTTGTCTCCATGTAATCTCTCCCTGGGGCGCGTATGCACCGCCCCTGGCCGAGAGTAAGCAGCAAGAGTGCCAAGAAGCTTCACGGCAGGCGAACGCCCGCAATGCCGTCAGATGTGCCACTTCGCTTCATCAAGTGATCGCACGAAGGGATTCTCGTTGCGACACGTTGCCCCGAATGCGTGCGGGCGCTCGTACTCTGTGGCGATTCTGAGCATTGCATGGCTGCAAACGGAGATATCTCCCCGAGACGTTTGGACAAGCGACTTCCTTCGGACCAGACGATGCGGCTGAGCGCACTGCCAAAAAGCATTGTCTTTGGGGATGCGAGCAAACCCCAATTCGGTTCACGAATGCTCGGGCCAAGCACGACGTGGTGAGACTCACGCTATTGAACAAGCCTGTCCTGGACGGAAGAGCGGCTACCAATTGTTGAACGGGAGCCCCATTGATCGTGCGTCAAGCAGCTAGAGGTTCCCTCGCGGCGGCCCGAATTGCAACACGCTGCCACAAGATCCCATGCACTTTATGGACGAACGATCCGTAACAAGTCGCACGAGCTTGTTGCGAATCCCGTGCGGTCTGCGTTGGAAGGCAGAGAATTACTGGACAATTCTTTGCGAAAGAAACGTCGCTAGCGGTGGACTAGCAGCGACTCTAGCTCGATTTGTTTGGCACGCGCCCAGATCCCAATTCGTTTCGGGAATGGCCAGTACCCTCATTAGATCCTGGATGCTAGCTCGTGAAAGTCTTATCAACCGATCGATCCATTCTGTTGTTGTCTGAGGGAATGTGATCGGCCATAGTGCACGAGCATGGATAGACCGTCGTGGTCGAGCCGTGTGACGTGAGACATCGCGACACTGGGACTAGAGCGCCAGATTTGAGTTCGGCTCGGTGTCGCTCAGTGGGATCAACGCAAGACACCTGACGCCGTAGGCACGTTGGGGGGAATGTTGATCGAGTAATTCTTTCAGCAATCCCCTCACGCGGTCTCGGAACACAGGTCAAAATAGGGAGGGAAGAATGAGAACCGTACGTATTGCTGCGATGTTTTCTGCCGTTCTGGTTGTTGCGAGTCTTCAGTCGTCGTCCGCCGGTGCCGCTGGTGCATCACCCGGAGCGCCGGGGGCCCCTTCAGTTTGGGCACCCGCCCAGAAATCATTCTTGGGAACCTCCCGGTCTGATGCGTCACGGGTGTACTTCACTGGTTACCGCGGCGTCGTGTCCGAAGTCTTCTATCCAGTGCTCGACTCCGTGAACTCAGTCGATTTGCAATTTCTCGTGGGCGACGTTGCACGCACCTTCGTCGATGAAGAGAAGCTTCAGAGCTACTCTTCTGCGCCGGCACTCGCCCCCCCAAACCGCACGATGCGGTGGCGAGTCGTAACCGAAAACATCGCACATCACTGGCGGATCACCAAGAGCGTCTTTACCGATCCTGACCGCAACGCGTTGGTGTTGCGTACTACTTTCAACGCACTTGACGGCAAGGGCGTCGGTGATTTCAACCTGTACCTTCTGCACAATCCTGCGATGGACAACTCGGGTGCGAACGACACCTCTCGCACTCTTGCCGCCGGGCGCACCATGCTCGTTGCGTCTCAAAATGCTCGTGCGTCTGCGTTGGTCACCTCGCTGCCCTGGAAGACGCAATCTGGAGAGATCATGATCTCCAATGGGTTTGTCGGCGCTACTGATGGTTGGACAGATCTGCTCGCCGGTGCAGCCGACAAAACGATGAACTGGAGCTACGGATCGGCAACGGGTGGAAACGTGGCGCAGATGGGGTGGCTC
>JBLNFG010000888.1:0-4931 GCA_050263495.1 Myxococcales bacterium
CAGCGAATGGCGGCGCAGGCGGCACGGTTACCACACGAGACTCGACCGCAACGGGTAGCCCCTTTAATTGGCCGAGTAGCTACAATCCAGCGGGCGTCCCGAGCAACCCGAGCGGAAAGCATAGCGCCGGCACGAACTGTATGGGGAGTGCGTGTCACGCCAGTAGTCAGGCGAGCCGTGCCTTTGCGTTTGGTGGCACCATCTACCAACCGGGAGGAACCAATCCAGCTGCCAATGTGCAGGTCGCGATCACGTTTGGTTCGACGACGGTGACGACCTATAGCGGCAGCAACGGCAACTTCTGGCTGCCCCTCAGTGCTGCTGCGTCCATCGATTGGTCGAATGCGACTGTGCACGTACGCAACAGCAAGGGCGAGCTGGCAAAACCGTCGACGGCTACCGTCAATGCAGCCTGCAATAGCTGCCACGGCTCGTCGATGCGTATCACGGCTCCATGAGCGTTGGTCTTCGAACGAACAAGGGGAAGCTGGCAATGTCACGGATTCATCGACACGAAACCCATGTTGGCGTTTTCGCCGCATTCACGGCTGCTCTACTAGTGGGCTGCGGTTCTGGTTCAGACGCGGCGGGCAATCGAGCAGAGGTAAACACGCCTGCAACCACGAGAGTAGCAGGCAACGAAGCAATTCCAGACATCGGCAGACTGTCTAGCGGCGGAACCGCGTCGAATACTGGCGGCCCGCGTAGCTCGGCAGGTGGCGCAATCTCAGCCAGGGGTGGCGCGTCGAGCAGTGCCGGTGGCGTTACCAACGATGCCTCGAGTATTCAGGGAGGCACCCAAGGCAATCCGAACGGAGGTGCCACGAACGATACCTCGAGCGATCGAGGAGGTACCGACGGCAATCCGAACGGAGGTGCCACGAACGATACCTCGACGGCTCGAGGAGGCAGAGACGGTGGAACGAGGAGCGTACCAACCGGTGGCGCCCGAACCAGCAGTTCTGGAACACTTAGCGCGTCCGGAGCGGGCGGAACGAGCAGTACCACCTCTACGACTGGCGTGGCCAACGCGACCGGCGGAGTCTCTGCGTACCATACGCTGACGAACTGGGTTTCCCCATCGGCCAATAACAAGAACCATCACGGCCGAGTCTACTTCATTGCTGGGGGGAAAAAGGACGATCAGGGGCTCGCTTGCACCTCCTGCCACGGAGCGAACTTCGAAGGGACGACAAGCGCGCCCGCTTGTGCGAGCTGTCACTCCAATTGGCGTAGCTGTGACTTCTGCCACGGCAAGGCCCCAAACCAGTTCAACCCCCCGCGTGGTGTGATGGACGAGGCCACGACGGCGACCATGGCAGTCGGCAGACACATCGCTCACCTGACTGGCAGCAACAGTCATGCCGCGTTTGCCTGCAACAGTTGTCACACGATCCCGGCGGCAAACGATTTGGCTCACCTCGTTGGATACGTACCTAGCAGCGATCTGTCGACACCCGGACATCACGGCGATGTGTCGTTCTCCGGAACTGCGAACGGAACCACCTGGAACGTCAATGCGACGACGGGTAATCCGGTTTCCGCTCGAGGTACCTGCATCGGCGCGTGCCACTCGAACGGCAGAGGTGGCAATCCTGTGAAGACGCCCTACTGGGCGGGAGGTGCCTGGAATTCCGGCTGCACCAACTGTCACGGTGCTACAGGAAGCACACGCGGTGAACATGGTCATGGATTCCCGGGATCCACGTGCGCTGACTGCCACACTGGAGCAAGCGCAACGAGCTACACCGCCGCGACGCACCTGAATGGCAAGCGGGATTTTCGCACTTCTCCAGGGGGTGCGGCGGCTGGGATGACCCTCTCCGCGAGCTGGAGCTGCAGCAACGTGCGGTGCCATGAAAGCGGAGAAGATTAGTCCCCCTCGTCTCAAGAGATTCGGGCTACCAGCGATCCTTGGTTTGCAAAAGTCGTTACGAAGGTCACCGCCCTAGCAGATTGACAGGGAGAACATGCCCTGTTCGGTTGGGAGAAGTTCACTTCTTCTTCATAAGTTCTCGCAGTGCACGCTGGGCGCGTTCTCGGACTACCGATCGCTCCGAGCGCGCCGCTAGGTTGAGAAATTGAGCGGCCTGATCGAACTGCTGATTCGCCAGTGCATACTCGCCGAGAATCAAGGCCGCATCACAGGCGTGGTGGGACGACGGATGCTGACGCAGAAGCTGGTTGCTACGACTGATTGCGGCACCTACGGCGCCCGCCTGACGGTGGGATTGCGCGCTCCAGTACAAGACGTCAGCGCGACGCGCGGGATCTAGTGTGCGGGAGTCGAGCAGGGCGTCGAATCGCCTGGCTGCCTCGGCGGGTCGTTTTGCTCGCAAGGCGACCCAGGCTTCGCTGAATGCTGCGTCGCCGTCGACGCCCGGGCTGGCTTGCACTGCCGATGCCGACTCATCCGTTCGTTTCTGCGTGCTTGAGCCAGGATTGGAGGGGTCGTGTTTCGGTGCGAATTGCGGCTTCTGTCTGGAGTTCGCGACGACCATCGCGCGTTCGATGCCTCTGCCGAAGTCGTGTGTCTCGAGTCTGGGCAGCGACTTGGCAACGGCAACTTCCGATTCGGCGGGTTGGAACCCAACGCCGACGCGATGGGCAGCATACCAGGCCGTCGCAACACCGCTGGTGATAATCGCTGCCACGAGCAGACGGATGCCCAAGTAGGCATGACGACCCTTGCGCCGATCAGTACCACCGCGACGCGCTTCGGCCATGAGCAAGAACTTGACCGCATCGTGACGCGATGGCGTCAACGCCGCGTTGGGGATCAGCTGCCCCAGTTGCCTCCCTAACCTGACGGAGGCAATGAGCAGCGCACACGCTTCACAGCGTACAGCATGTGCGCTCAAGAACTCCGGAATCGCGAGTTCACTGCCTTGGGTAGCCCAGGTCACAACTTGGGGGTGGTGAGCGCACGCTTTCATTTTTGACCCTCCATCGAGGCTCGCACAAGCGCTTTACGCGCGTCCGAGACGCGTTTCCAAATCGTGACTTCGTTCGTGCCAAGGACCTGTCCCGCCTCCTTGGCGCTGAAACCCTCGAGTTCACACAGAACGAATGCGCCGCGCACCTTCTCGCTCAGAGACATGAACGCGGCGCGAACACGCTCGATGTCTCGACGCGCGTCGATCTGTGTCGAGAGCTCTTCGTCCATTCGCGGTTCGACGTTCGAAAGCGTCCAGATTAGCCTCCAGCGCCGAGCCGAGGTTCGGCGGTGGCGCCGCACCATGTTCGTCGCGATCGCGAACAGCCATGTCTTGACCGAGGACCGTCCGTCGTAGCGAGCTCGCTGTCCCACGACCTCGAGGAACGTGCTTTGAACCAAGTCCTCGACCTCCGCACCTCCGAGCAGTCGGGATAGGAATCGAGTTACCGGAACTTCGTAGCGATCGAATAGTTCGGCGATCGCCTTGGGATCTCCCGTGGCACACGCGGCTGCTACGGCTTCGTCCGACCAGGGTTCGTTGGTTGTGGCGACGGATGCTCGCAACGAGACGATGGTGGCCGTCACGGCGCCTCACCAAAACGAAATACGAACCCAAGCCGGGCAATCAACGACACGATGCCCAGATCAGGAGCAGCCATCGCGACAGTGGTCGTCTCGACCTCCACTTCTCCGTCGTCATCGCTCTCGGTTTGAGTGCGCGTCGCCATCGTTTCAGACGAGCCAAACAGATGCTCGAAGAATAGGCGAGTCTCGATTCCGGCGGTAAGCGACAGGCTTGTCGTGACGTCATACTCGAACTCGCTGCCAACTCCCGCATAGAGGCCAGCGCTGTGTCCTGATTGCGTGCCCGTAGACGCCGCTACGCCGAGTATTCCAAGTGACGCTGCCGGACGCAGCCAGAAGCGCTCCGAAAGGTGCGTGGCCGCTCCAACCAATGGACCTACCCAATAGGCACGACGGTGCTCATTACCCGACATTCCGAGCTGGGTGGCGCCTCCAATCTCGATGCCGAACCACGGAGTGTGTCGGGCTGGCATGCCAGCAACCAGCGTAGCCCCGAGTAGGTTGTAACCGCGAGCAGTCAACATCCACGTGGGCATGAGCCCGAGCTGAGTAGGGATCTTGACCGGTGCGAGAACGGGTGCGGTTGCCCCTTCGGTAGCAGTCTGAACCGACGGGGGCCGGGCAACGGAGCTTGGGTTTGGTTCCTCGGGTGCTGCGGCAAATCCTGATTGCAGCCAGGCCTCCACCCAAGTTGCCGCATACGCGATGCTGGTCACCTGCCGTTCCAGCGTGCGCGATGACGAGTCTCGGGTCATCGCGACGCGCCATCCCGCTGCTTTCACCTGGGTCAGCTTCACCCGATACTCGGCGCAATCTTCGATTGGTTTTGCGAGCGAGCCAGTCCGAAGCTGCTTGCGCAACTCCAGCGCATCCTTTGGCGCAGCTTCAATCGCAATTGCGTCTGCGCAGGCGACCACTGCCTCCACTTCCGGTAGACTGCCCATGGCTAGGACACTCACGTAAATCAGCTGCAAGGTGATGATCCGGTTTGAGTCAGGCGGCCGGGCAACGACGACGGGCCCTCGGATGACTCCCGGGATGCTCTTGTTCGCTGCTGCACGGAAATCCTGAGGAGCGTGGTGTTGATTTCAGAGGCCGAAGCTCCGGGGGGCTTCGAGCCATTTCGAATCCGAAAGGGTTCGCCAAAATGGAGCGAGCGACGGGAAATTCGGGCGCTTGTCGGCTGCTCGTGCCGATTCTCCGCGCGAAAGCGAACAGCGTGGCTGCCCCGGTCCCGACGTTAGGCCCGGCATCCGACATGCCCGTCCACGCTGAACTGCACTAGCTCTAGTGCCGCCCGCCAAAAGTCTGGCCGCCTTTTGGCGCCGCTGCGCGGGGCGGCTACGCCGCCGCGGCCCTCCTCGTTTTCTCGGGGTTTCACCCCGAACCCCGCGCCCGCTCCGCGGTC
>JBLNFG010000889.1:0-4289 GCA_050263495.1 Myxococcales bacterium
GCTGGTCGTTGAGCTTCATCGTAAAGATGAGCCCGCACAGGTGTGGCCTCAGCATCTTGGTCCAATGGGCGAGATACCGGATAGCTACTTGCGGGGCGAGGTTCGCGTCGGATAATAGCCAGTCGACCTTCGGCGGCAGCTGGTCACGCGTCAACGCGGCACAGGGTGCTTGAATGTGCTGGAAGGTTGCACCGATGGTCTTGGCGTGCAGTCCTATCTCAGGGTCGACTGCACCCGGATCGACGCCGATCACGTGCAGCCCGCGATTGATCATCGACAGTACCGCGCCGCCTGGGGCGCAACCAATCTCGACCGCGGTATCACCTGGACGCATTGGCAGGGATGACCATTCCAGCACTTCCTCCAATTTGGCCCAGGCGCGGGACGGCGCGTTCGGTGGCGGTTCTTTGCGGATAACCGACCCTGGTATCGGTGATCGATTTCCGACGTGGCGGTGGTACCCAACGAACCACGGCTCTTCATGCGCGTCGTCCGGCGGCAATACCACGTCGATAACCCAGTCGCCGGGTTCGGGGAACGCAGCCGCCTCAAAGCGATCGCTGGCCCGCAGAATCGCGTCGCGCGATTGGGCGATTCTGTCCGAAGATGCCCGTGGCCGACGTTCCCCCGCGTCGCGGGCAATCACCTGCACTATGACCTTCGGTGCCTTGGAAGACGCAGTCGCGCGCGTAGGCTCCGCGTGAACTGAGTCCGTACTCTTAGCCTGAAAAGCTTCGGATTGCTCGATCAAGGCAGCAACGGCGGCACCGTTCTCTGCTCGCCCGAGTGAGAAGCCATAGTGCCGGGCGAAGACGGAGCGCAGCTCGAACCCGGGCTCGAAATGGCCGTTTGCGTGCTTGAACGTGTAAAGGCCCGGACGGCTGTAAGCCAGATGCAGCTCAGGATGCTCCCGCCCAAGCTCCTCGCACAACAGCTGCTTTGATTCCGGCTGTGCAAGCACGAAGAGGAATGCCGGGGGGGGCTGAAGGGAACGCATCGGTCTCGGTTAGCTCGACTCGATTGAAGCGGCCACCGATTCGGCGTAGGTTGACGGTGAATGGCCGAGAGAGTGACGCGTTCACAGTGGCTCAGGTTCGCAGTCGGGGCTGCACTGCTCGGATCCGGGTGCGGAGCGAAAACCGGCCTCGACGTGGATGCGGGAGCACCCGCCGCAACGCCAGCCGGTTCAGAGGGTGGCACGTCGCTGGCTCAAGGAGGAACCACGAGCACCACCTCGACTCAGGTCGTTTTCTTTCCCGTTGGCGGGCGCAATCCCGCCCAAAGTGCCAGCGGTGGTACGAGAGCTAGCCCAGGCGGCGGCACTGGTGGTAGCACCAATGCCCCGCTGGGTAACGCGGGTCGTGCGTGCATGGACGAGTACGTGACGAGTGACGCCCCACTCCGCTTTCGGGGGGACCTGAGTCTCTACTCCAACCGATACACTCCAAGCTGCGCGCCCGAGGCTGGAGCACCGGACCTTGTCTACACGTGGTGGGTCTCGAGCCCGGACACCTACGTCGTGAGCACTCTCGGCTCAAGCATGGATACGGCACTCGCCGCCTACAGCGGCTATTGCGGCAACGCCGAATTGGCATGCAACGATGACGACGCAGGGCTCTCGCGACAGTCTCGGCTCGTGCTTAGTTTCTCAACCCGGCAATACGTAACGCTCGTCGTCGATGGCAAGCCAGGGGACTTTACCTTGAGCGTTGATCGTGCGAGCGCGCTGATTGACGTGGTGCTGAGCAATAAGCTGCCAATGCGTGTGCACGGCAGCACGCTCGCCCGGCGAGACACGGTCACCAGTAGCTGCGGCAGTCGCGTGACGTCAAACGACATGACCTTTCTGTTCACCGCGCCATCCGACGGCACGTACGAGTTCGTGGTCGACGCAAAGAGCTTCACCCCCTCCCTTTCGCTTCGCGCTGGGGGACCCGCCGGAGAGGAAATTACCTGCAACCTAGCGCCATTGGGCAAAAACTCGACGGTGAGCTACGCGATGCGCGCCGGACAGAGTGTCGCCGTCATTGTCGACGGACTACTCGGCGAGGCGGGCGACTTCGATCTGGTGGTTACGGAAAACAAGGCTGATTTAGGCGGCTGCTGTGACTCGAGCATGCAACGCGCAGGGTGCATCGACGAAGCAATCATGCAGTGCGTCTGCAAGGGGCGACGCGATTGTTGCTACTATTTCTGGGATCCCTCGTGCGTGGAAGCCGTAATCCTGTCGGGTTGCGGCACTTGCCCGACGTCGGGCCTCTGAGGCATCTGAGGCCTCAGAGCCGCTCGACATCGCGACGTTGGCGCTGGGCGGCGCTAATTGCGAGGACCATTGCCCGCTTTGACGCACGCCGTCATGCGTGCGCCTCAACGTGTTATGGCTCGATACGGGCTTCACATGTCGCCGCACCAATGGGTAGTCCGCACCGCTGCAATGGCGTTGTGTGCTGAGCGCGAAACTGACTTCGCTGCGCCGCACAAACCACAAACACTCGACCAAGTGGCCGAGGCTTTGCGCTCAGCTTGACCGCACGAACTCCTGCTCGCATGCTCCGGCGCCCGGCAAATCTGGCTGATCGCCGTCCATCATCGCTGGGCGCATCAAGGGAGAGAGTCATGGGACTACTGGACAAGAAGGTGGCAGTCGTTACTGGGGGCGCACAAGGCATTGGCGCGGCAATCGTCGATCGGTTGGCAAGCGAAGGCGCGAGCATCGCCGTTGTCGACATCAATGGCGAGAAGGCCAGCGAAGCCGCGGCCGCCGCCCGGCAAAAGGGCGTCGAAGCGGAGAGCTTTCAGGTTGATGTTGCAGACACCGAGGCCGTCAAGACCCTGGTTGCGGACATCGTGAAGCGATTCAGTCGCATCGACGTGCTGGTCAACAACGCGGGAATCACCCGTGACGGCTTGTTGATGACGATGAGCGAGAAGGATTGGGATCTCGTTTTGGCGGTAAACCTCAAGAGCATCTTCAACTTCACCAAGGCCGTCGCGCGCCCGATGATCAAGCAAAAGAGTGGCAGCATCATCAACATCTCGAGCGTGGTCGGTCTAATGGGCAATGCCGGACAGATCAACTACTCCGCATCGAAAGCGGGTGTCATCGGCGTGACCAAGAGCAGCGCCAAAGAACTCGGCTCGAGAAACATCCGCGTCAACGCAGTTGCGCCCGGATACATCGTAACCCCCATGACACACAAGCTGGACGAGAAGGCCCGTGCGGCACTCATCGAAGCGATTCCCACCAAACAGCTTGGGCAACCCGAAGACGTTGCGAACGCGGTCCTGTTCCTTGCTTCGGATCTTGCTTCGTACGTGACGGGTGAAGTGTTGCGCGTAGACGGCGGCATGGCGATGTAACTCATTCGCCCGTGAATCCGCCTCCCACCGTGAGGACATGACCAGTTACGTATGCGGCTTGGTCACTCACCAGAAAGCGTATCGCCTGGGCGACTTCTTCGGGTCGACCCAGGCGACCGAGTGAAATCTTGGGCAGGAACGTCGCGGGATCGACTTCGTTCAAAATCTCGGTGTCGATGATGCCGGGACAGACGGCATTGACCGTAATCCTACGCGCGGCAAGTTCCTTAGCTAATGCCTTAGTAGCGCCGATGAGACCCGCCTTGGCGGCAGCATAGTTGACCTGCCCGCGGTTGCCGGACACCCCCGAAAACGACACTAGATTGATGATGCGACCGAAGCGCTGTCGCATCATCGGCATGGTGAGGGGCTGGGTGACATTGAAGAATCCATCGAGGGATGTCGTGAGCACGCGCGCCCACTGCTCGCGTTTCATTCCGGCAAATGCCGTGTCGATCAGAACGGCAGCATTGTTGATGACGACGCCAAAGGGATCTTGCAGCGCATTGAGCCGCTGCAGTGCGGCCGCCACTTGCTCGGCGCTTCCAACGTCGAATGCCAGTGCTTCAGCGCGCCCCCCGGCTGCGCCAATCGCGTTCACGACGCCCTCAGCCGCGGCATGGTTCGATAGGTAATTGATCACGACGCGATGCCCGTCGGCCGCTAGCAACCTTGCCGTTGCAGCGCCAATCCCGCGGCTTGCCCCCGTTACGAGGACTCGACGTGGTGTTCCCGGAGTGAAAGCGTCAGCCATCGGCGCAGACATATCACGGGCATTCTGGGCTGTGAGGACACGTTACCAAATGTCCGAAACCGCGAAACTGCTGCACGAAGCGCGAACTCCCGTTCTCTCCGAATCGGGTTCGACCTGTCCAATGGCTTCGACCGTTTCGGATGATCCGGCGGGTGAGAATCGAAAATCGAAGCGG
>JBLNFG010000890.1:0-5941 GCA_050263495.1 Myxococcales bacterium
GCGCAGGACTCAGCCTGCGGCGGCCCTCCTTCCGTTTCACGGGCTTGCGATCTGCTGGTATCATGTGCGCCGCATGGACGTCGGTAGCGTCTTGGACGGCAGATACGAGATATCTCGACCGCTGAGTACTGCGGGAGGGATGGGGGACGTATATCTGTGCCTCGACCAAAAATTGAAGCGTGAAGTCGCGGTCAAGGTGATCAAGGCCGAACACGCAGCAGAATACGAATTCAGGGAACGTTTTCGTCGCGAGATCCAAGCGGCAATCGCCCTCGAAGGCTACGACGTAGTGCGCATTTACGATCACGGGGAGTGCCCGGAGCATCACGTTCCTTATTACGTGATGGAGTACCTGCGTGGGCGCGATCTGCGTGCCGAGCTCGACGCGCATGGGCGGTTGGATCTAGGTCGAGCACTCGAGATCCTGATCGCTGTGTGCAAGGTTATCTCGGCCGCGCACGCGCGCAGCATTGTCCATCGTGATCTGAAGCCCAATAATCTGTTTTTGGAGGGGCTGCCGAGCCCGAATCGCGCGGTAAAAGTGCTAGATTTCGGTGTCGCTCGGCTTGTTGAGGGCGCCGGTGATGGCGAGTTGACCAAGCTCGGCGGGCAACCGGGCTCACCGAATTACATGGCGCCCGAACAACACCGCAACGAGTTCGAGGTCGGGGTTCAGGCGGACATTTGGGCGCTTGGAGCGATCTTGTACGAGATGTTGGTCGGTGAGAAAGCCTGGCCAGGTGACTGCGTTGCAGTGAGAAAGCGGGTAATTGAAGAGGCAACGCCGAGCGCCCGCGACAGCCTTCCTGGGTTGCCGATCGGCGTGGATCAGGTGATTCAGAAGTGCCTGGAGAAGGATCCCTCGAATCGTTTCGTCTCGGTTCGGGAACTCGATGTCGCCTTGCGAGGTCTGCAGGCTGAGCTTGCTAACTCAGACGGGACCCTGCCGACTGCCGTGGCCGCTCCGCCTCCAGCTCCCGCCTCGGCCGGGTCGAGCTGGCGAAGTTCGCCGCAATTGTTGGCTGGAATGCTGGCATTGACCGTACTCGGCTGGGCGGCAATGGCTCTTTGGATCCGGCATCAATCGGAGAGTGCTGTTTTGGTTAGTCCGTCGCGGCCCAGCGACGAGCGGGCGCTGGTGCAGCAGACGTTGCCAGCGACAACGTCAGTTCTGCGGCACGAAACGCTTGCGGCGGTGGCCGCGCCTGATACGAGCAGCCCAGACTATCCCTCGGTTTCGAACTGCCCCGCCGAAGAACCCCCCCGTGTCGCTGACCAGGTCGCGAGCTCCAAGAAAACACGCACAAGCAAGGCTCCTGGTTCAACCAGGCTCGACAAGGCCTCAGAGGTGTCAGACGGACCGACACCCGCCGCGTCGGAAGCAGCCCGGCCGCCGTCTCCCCCACCGCTCATCCCGCGCAACGAGCGGCAATTCAGCCCGCAGTAAGCGGAGTGCACTGGACGCCTCGCTGCGACTTCACTCATGCTAGGAGGACCGGGAGCACGCATGATTCGTCCATGGCTGATAGCGTTCGCTGTGGGTACAGCATCAACGCTGGCCAATGCGCTGCCTCTCGCGCATTGCGTAGTGGCGCGCAAGCCTACGCGCGAGCAGATGAAAGACAATCGAACGACCGTGGAGCATCTGCTCGACGAGTACGACGGCGCGGCACGTACGAATGGCGCGTGGGCAGTCGCGCTGAAGAACGTTCATGACGCCTTCCCGGTCCCGACGGTAAATCTTCAGATCGCGCAGCACCACAGCGAGTGGACGCTGCCCGAGCGAAAACTGGTCGCTTATGTCGAAGCAGCACGCCAAGACCCTACCTTCTATGCGGATCCTGAGGCGATCCGACAAAAGATCAAAGACGCCGAACTGCACTTGATACCCAACGCGCAACGCGCACCGATTCTGGTTGTCGAAGCGCGTGGCATCGTACGCCGTCAGAATATCGATAGTCTTTCGATTCAGCTCAACGGACACCCATGCAACGGCGACCTGGTAGAAGACTCGGCTGAGACTGAGATCTCATGGATGGCCAAGGGCACGCGTGTCAGCGCCACGTTTGCGTCGGAACAGATTCAGGAGGGTCGAACCTGGTGCGTCGCGCTCGAGGACGGTGAGCTCCATCCGTGCAATCCAAGCCTGGATCCAGATCCGCAAACCGAGCCTCCTCCCGCGCTACCAACCCAACCCGCCGTCTCTGCTGAACCACCTGCACCCGAGCTGTCAGCGGCCATACCTTGGACCCCGCCACCACCGCCGCCTGACGGACCCGCGATCGATTATACGGTCGCCACGATTGGCGGTTCGATCGCGGTTGCTGGGTTCATTGCCGCAGCGTGGGCGGACGGCAAAGCGGACTCGTACTTCAACAGTGCCACGTGCGATCAGAAGCAATGCGGACGTGCTGCGGCATCAAAAATGGAACACGCCATCGACTACCGGAATACCTATTTCGTCTCGACGGCGGTTGGCTTCGCGGGCATTGCCGTGCTGCTCATCTCTCCGTATCGCTATTATCGGGCTTGGTTCTCCCCAAAAAGCGGAATCTCCAATCAGCACCTTTCGGCGCTCGTGCCCGACTTCGCGCCCAGCGTCCTGCCCGCCGGAGCCGGCGTAACAGTTCAGGGCCGATTCTAACTCGGGAGCTCGTCCCGAGCCCCATCCGAGGTCGTCTTCAGCGAGGCGTTCCCGCGTCGGCACTAACACAAAAGCCATTTGAACAAGCCTGCTGCTCAGTGCACGGGTTATTGCACCGCCCGCAGTGTTTCGGATCTTCCAGGTAGTGCGTTTCGCAACCCGGAAGGTCGGGATCACAGTCGGCAAACTCCTTCTCACATCCGCCGACCACGCAGGCCCCATTCAAGTCGCAGATCATCTTAGCCCCTGGCGCCAGGCACGGGCTGCAATCCTCGGAAGCGCAGCCAAACCGCGGATCATCCTTGGCAACACACTGCCGCTGATCCGTGCCGAGTTTGCAGTACTTCTCGTCGCGCTGACAATCCAACTCACATAACCCCTTCTCAATCCGGGTTGGCTCGCACGCCGTCAAGGTCAACTGCGTCAACACGTAGAACGCTAAGTGCCACCAACGCACGCCATCAATTCGGCAACTCGAGGTTTGCACGGGGCCTTACTCACCGGTGGAAGTAGTCGATGCTTTTAGCATTCGCGTATGACCGACTCAAGCGCAGATCCGGCCTATTGGCAAGGGAGTCGGGCCAGGCCTACTCTCGCGCTGAAATATTGGTGCAACCTGCACTCCGCTAATTCGAATCCCGACATCGCGAGCAGCCTTTGGGCTAGGATGCATGCGTCATTCGCGCGCCATGCTGCTGTCTTCGTCCTTTATGCCGACAAGCCTTCGTCGAGCCCTTTGCGGGCGCTCGTTCGCCTTGGATCGCCAGCAATGACAAGAACCTGCTCCGCAAAACGATTCCGTCGCTCAGAGTTGCGCTCCGCTCGACGGCCATCGCGCGGCCCGGCGGTATCGAGACACAAAAGCGCCCGTTGGGCTCGACCCGGCGCGTGCCTCGGCGAGAAGATAGCCGTCTTGATGTTGGCAGTGGGAGCTGGCGCGTGTGCCGATCTGCCGCAGTGCGCTCCACCGCGAGAACACGTGGTGGAACTATTCAGTTGGTGGGTCGAGCCGGGAGAAGAAGAGGCAGTCAACGACCTCATCGAGTTGCACACGAGCAGCCAGAGAGCCCGAGGGCGACCCACCTGGGTAAATCACACAACCGTGGGTTCTGCAGCCCAGGCAAGCTATTACCTCTGGGAACGCAGGTTCCCGATGTTGAAACTGTTGCCCGACGTATTCCAAGCCAACGTCGGCAAGGAGCTGAGAACGCACGCGGGCACGCTGATCTTGCCGGTGAATGCGGCGCTGGACACTACGCCGGGCTCGGTTTTTGACTCGTCAGTGCTCGAACCGGCAAGCGTCAAGCCGTACCTCTACTGCGTGCCTTTGAACATTCATCGGGTAAACACCCTGTTCTTCAATCGAACGGCTCTCGAAAAATTGGGGATTGACGTAAACCAGCTGTCAACGTTGGCGGGGTTCGAGCAGGTGTGTGAGGCAATCAAATCCCAAACGCAGGCCGCCCCGATTGCGATTGGCACCCGCGATTCGGCATGGACACTCTCGGCACTCGTGCACGAGAACATTCTGCCCGCAGATGTGTCTCCGGATACCTACCGCAGCTTCTGGAGTCGGAGCGGTGGCACTTACGACTGGAACAAGCTGAGCCCTTCCTATTCTCGACTCATCCGCTGGGTTCGGCAGTGGGTCAACTCCGATTACGCAAGCGTTCATTGGAAAACGGCGGCGGAACGCTTGCTTCTTCCGGATGACGACGCACACAAGGCGTTCTTTTTTGTCATGGGCGATTGGGCACACGCGGAGTTCAAGAGCGCAGGCAGCCGACTGAAGACCAGAGACGTGATCGATAGTGTTCCATTTCCTGGCTCGGACGCGGCGACACCGCCACCTTTCGTGTACACGGCAGACTGTCTCGCGCTGCCACGCACCACTCTGCACTCTGGCGATGGAATGGAGCTCTTGAAAACGGCGGCAAGTCCCGAGGGACAACTCGCGTTTAGCAACAAGAAAGGCTCCATCCCCGCGCGGCTCGATATTTCCAAGGAAGCGATCAAACGTGAGCTGGGCGATCGAGGGGCGCGTGCCAGGGATCAACTCGAGTCTGCGATGGTAAGCCAGAAGCTTCTCTTGGCGGTCTCTGGATATACCACTCGCGATGAACTCAACGGCCTCGACGAACAGTTGCTGCTGATGCTCGAGGAGTCAGCCAAGCCACCGAACCCTGACAACCCGCAAGGACCGACCGAGGCGGCACTGAAGCTCATGTTCGATTTCTGGGCTGCCAAGTTCAAGAAGCTCGGCGTGGAGTAACGGGGACCAAACAGCTCCAGATTGAGATTGCAGCGGACACTTCGACCGTTAGCTGGGCTTGTTTGGCCGCGCGGCAATTCGCTTCAAGTGCCGAGTCCGCTATCACCGGACTATCGTCGCCAGGCTGATGCTGTGTTGTTTGGCTGAGACTATCGCGCGTTATCCGCTCGCGTAGAATCGTAAGCACGGGTTCCGGCTACTCGTTTGTAAGGAGACTATCGCGCGCGTTATCCGCTCGCGTAGCGACTAAACAAGTACTGTTCGAACTCGTCGCGGGGCAGTTCGATTAGCCCCTTCTCGGCAAGCGCACTCCACTTTTTGAAATGCCGGTAGGCTAGGCTGCGCTGAATGCCAACCTTCTCGCAAACTGACTCAAAGTTGATGTCCTGCCGACGAATCGCCGAAGGCTCAGCACCCCGCGCATGCAGCTCAGCACGCATCGCAGTAATGAGCGCGTGCAGCTCGGCCGCATCCTTGCGCTCGCGGTCCTTTCCCGTGGCCCGTTCCGTGTTGCTGCCAATTTGGTACGGCAAATCCTCGGCGCGGAACCGGTATCCGCGCTGCCCGCTGTGGTCCCAGAGTCTGCGGAAGTTGCCGGCCAAGGTCACCAACTCGCGGAGATTGCCCGACCAATGATGCAGGCAGAGTCGCTCGATGAGGCTGGGCGCAATGTCGCTTGCGCGGATGGGAGCACTCGAGTCGCTAGAGGCCGCGCTCAGAGCGGAAAGGAAGAGAAATGGAATGTCCACGCGACGCTCGCGCAATGGTGGTAGCTCGACGGACAAACCATAGAGGCGCTGGTAGAGATCCAAACTGAAGGTTCCGGCTTCTACCTGCTGCTCGAGTGGGCGCTTCGAAGCCACCACGAGTCTAACATCGATGCTCACCGGTCTCTTGCCACCGACGGGGTGGACCAGCTTCTCTTGCAGTACGCGAAGCAGCATCGGTTGCACTTCGAGGGGCAGTTCCATTACCTCGTCAAGCAGGAGGGTACCGCCGTCGGCGTCGCGAAATGCACCTTTAAT
>JBLNFG010000891.1:0-3470 GCA_050263495.1 Myxococcales bacterium
ACGGTGCGCGTCGATGAAGAAGCGCCGCGCCCGCCTGTATCCGATACGCTGCGCTCCCGAGCCACCCCGGATGTTCCCACCGTGCAGGTTCCGATGCATCGCCCCACGGTGACGACGGGCCGCACTGCCGCCATCGATTTGGTGGGTACGTTTGCCGAACAGATGATGAAGACGGGTCACCCGCTCGAAGCGGTACGGACGCTTTCCGAGCCACTGCAAAACCTGATCAAGGGCGCCTCCGCGGGGCTAGCAGTGCCGAACAATATTCTGGAAAGTGCCACGCGCCACGCGCTTCGCTTGCGCACCTGGACGCAGCGCGACACTTGGGTCGACTATGTCTTCGAACTGCACTTGGCTTGTCAGCAAGTGCCGGCTTTGGCCGTATTGCAGCTCGTCGAGCAAGCAATTGCCGCGGGTGTTCGCATCGATCGGTCGTTGGTGCGCTACCTAGCCGTCACGCTCGAACGCAGACCAAACCCCGCAACTGTCGACGAGCAGGCGTGCCTAGCTCGGCTCAAACGCCTCGCGGAATAGAACTTGGGCGTTCTAGCACCCGACCCCACCTGGGCACTTTCCTCCCGCAATTCGGGTGCAAGGCTCGCCGCGAAGGCACGCGAACTCTGCGGGTATCGCGTCTTGGCCGAAATCGACGGTTGTGTCGGGGCCGAGTGACGTCTGGCTGTCGTCTTTTCTCGAGCTGCTTTGTTCGGAGCCCGCGCTTGCTTGGGATTCAGTAGGATTCGACCGAACCGACGGGGCGCCAGGACCGGCAACTGGATCGACTTCGACCACTTGCAACGAGCGGCAATGCGGACAGCTCGTCAACACCGGAGCGGCCGCGAATCTCGATATTTTTGCGTCACAGACACGACACCAAAAGACTCTCGACATCCCGCATCAGCCAATCGTGATCGTAGTTTTCTCGCGAGCCACGAACGAGTGTTCGTAGACTGCTCGCGCTTGTTCTTCGATCCTTAGCATGAATTGGTCGTCGTGCTCCGGCGCGTGGTGGAAGAAGGCTAGACGCCCCACATTCGCGGCCTTACAAAGACGGATTGCCTCTTGCCAGGTGGAGTGGCCCCACCCAACCTTGCTGGGAAACTCTTCGTCAGTGTAACTCGCGTCGTAGATGACCAGATCGGCGCCATCGATTAGCCCGAGCACTCGCTGATCAGGCACGCCGATGACGTGCTCGGTGTCGGTAACGTAACACACGGACTTTCCGGAATACTCGATGCGATATCCGGTGGCACCATTCGGATGATTCAGTCGAGCCGTGCGAACCTTTACCTCTGGTCCAAGCAGAAAGTGATCACCAGCCGAGAAGTCCTCGAAGAGCAACTCGGCGCGCATCGTTTCAAGCGGGACCGGGAACATGGGCTCCGCCATCTGCCCTGCCAAGACGTCTCGGACGCGCCCTGAACCCAAGTGCCCCGCCATGATGCGAAAGCTCCTGCCAGGAGCGTAGGCAGGAGAGAAGAATGGGAATCCGTTGATGTGGTCCCAATGCGTGTGCGTCAGAAGCAGCGACGCCTCACGCACGTCTTCTCTTACGAAACGGTTACCGAGCTCACGCAGCCCGGTACCAGCGTCCAGGATGATCCGTCGCGCACCAGCATGCAGTTCGATGCAGCTCGTGTTTCCACCGAACAGTACGTGGTCGGCAGAAGGGCAAGCAATGCTGCCTCGAACACCCCAGAAGCTCAGGCCAAAACCCATGGTTATACCCAGCCTATCACTCGGCTGACTGAATTCGTAGCCGAGATCTCAGTTTGACAAAGATCGCGCAAATTCGGCCATTGCGCCGCAGTTCGGGGTCCTCGGGCGTCACCGCGATTCGCGGCCTTGTACGAGTGCCGACACTTCGTCATATGGGTCTGGTGCGCCCACCAATCCAAGCGTTCCTGCCCGAAGAGATCGCGACAGCTCATGACTTGAAGCTGGCTGAGGTGCGCAAGGTCCTCTCGGCCGTCCATCAACGAGCTCTCGATCGACTAGATTTGGCGATGCCTCAGGTGTCGCGCCGCGCGCGCGAGCTTCTCGCCGCGACCTATGGCGTCGGCGAGCTAGAAGTCGTGGATACCGCAAACTCCTCTCTTGATCCGTTTACCCGTCTCGTGCTGCGAGCGCCAGATGGGGCGCTGATCGAGGCCGTACGCATCCCCCTCGAGAAACCAGGACGATTCAGCGTTTGTATTTCGTCGCAAGTGGGATGCGGTCTGGGCTGCGCCTTCTGCAAGACCGCTCAACTCGGACTGGTCAGGAATCTCGAGGCCTGGGAACTGGTCGAGCAGGTGCGTGTCATGCGCCGCACACTGCCCGCGGGAGCTCGCATCACGGGCGTTGTGTTTCAAGGCATGGGTGAGCCGCTGGCTAATCTCGACGCGGTCATCCGCGCGGTCCGAGTCCTGTCGGATCCTTGTGGGCAGTGCGTCGACCAAAAGGCAATTACCGTTTGCACGGCTGGGCTCGCTGCCAACCTCCGTAGGTTGACCGAAGCCAAGCTTCGGGTTCGAGTGGGGCTCTCCATCGCGAGCGCGCGCCCCTCGCTCCGACGTCAGCTGATGCCGATCGAGACTCGCGTCCCGTTACGTGATGCAGTTGCGGCGTTGATCGAGCACACGCGCGTCTGCAAGCGGTCACCGATGTTGAGCTTCACGCTGATTCAGGGTGTCAACACTCACCCCGAAGATGCGGCTGCACTCGTGACGCTGTGTCAGGAAATCGGCGAAGCATCCGGTCGGCGGCCGCGCCTATCATTGGTTCCCTATAATTCGCGAGGGCCTGAAGATCCGTTCCGAAGAGCCGACGAGGCCGAGGCCGAAGCGTTTCGCTTGGCCCTGGTTGCCGGTGGATTTCCGGTAGTTCGACGCTACTCGGGCGGTGCCGACATTGGAGCCGCTTGTGGGCAACTGGCAGCAATCGCTCGCAATCACGTCGCGGAATCGGCCAGCTGTTAGGGTGCCCCTCGATCGGCGCGGCATTTACTACGCGGTCACCTAAGGTCTGCTCTCGCGATTTTGGGCGCGATCGAGTAGTCGATTGCTAAATGGTAGCCGTCACGCAAGCCACTCGAACCGGCGAGAGCGCCATCATCGTTGGGATGGGCGAGCTGGGAAGTGTGTTCGCGCTGGCTTTGCTTCGGCGTGGCATCACGGTCATGCCCGTGTTGCGGTCGACGCCAACGGAAGCACTTGCGACAGAACGTCGCGAACCGGGGTTGTGTGTCATCACCGTGGGCGAAGACGCGTTGGCTGGAGTGATCGACGGAAGTCTTCGCCGCTATTCTGATCGTTGGGTACTGGTCCAGAACGAGCTACGGCCATCGGAATGGGAGCGTCGCGGTATCGCAATACCTACGGTTGCGATCGTCTGGTTCGAGAAGAAACCCGGACGCGACATGCGGGCGTTGGTTTCGACGCCCGTCTATGGACCAAAAGCGCCGATCGTAGTCAGTGCGCTCTCGGGCC
>JBLNFG010000892.1:0-3379 GCA_050263495.1 Myxococcales bacterium
CGGCAATTGTCTCGACATCTTCGCCCCAGGCACTAGCGTCACCTCGTCGTGGTACAGCAGTGACACTTCGACGAATACGATTAGCGGAACGTCAATGGCTACGCCCCACGTAACCGGCGTGGCGGCCCTTTATTTGGGGCTCAACCCAACGGGGACTCCGGCGCAAGTGGCGACGGTACTGACATCACGGGCAACAGCCGGCGTCGTCACCAACCCTGGGACGGGTTCGCCGAATCGATTGCTCTACATGTCGAACCTCGAGGCCCCTACCGATCTGGTTCCGCCCACCGCATCTATCACGGCGCCAGCAGACGGCGACACGCTGAGCGGCCTCGTTACCGTAAGTGCAGCAGCTGACGATAATTCTGGGAACGTCGCGGTTGTAGAGCTGCGGGTTAATGGTGTCGCGTACGCGACGGATGCGGCAGCACCATGGAGCATCGATTGGGATACAAGCAATCTTTCTCCCGGAAGCTATGAATTGGTAGTCGCGGCCGTGGACGACAGCGGGAACGTCGGTACCAGTGCACCCGTCATGGTGAACGTGCTGAATCCCGGCTTGGCTACCTACGATCCGGCACTCAAAGTCCCTGTCTGCAGTACTGTTACGAACAGCTGTTCAACGGGCACGTTGATTGACGGCAAGGCGACGTACGAACAACACACGCCCAACACGTTGCTGGCGAGCTGCGCCGACGGTATCTCTGGGTACTATCATTCCGACGAATCCTTGGATCGTCTGCGCATCTACACCGTGGACGGAACAAACCTCGCTCCCGGAAAGGCGGTTCGGATCGAGGCATTGGTCTGGGCTTGGTCCGGAAGTGGCGCGAACAATCTCGATCTCTACTACGCATCCGACGCATCGAGCCCCAGCTGGGCGTTCTTGACTACGCTGACGCCGGCCAGCACGGGCGCCTTCACACTGAGCACTGACTATGTGTTGCCCGAGCTAGGCGCGAACTTGCGGGCCATTCGCGGCAATTTCCGTTACAGTACGTCAGCCGGCACGTGCACCACTGGCGGCTACGATGATCGCGATGACCTCGCGTTCGCGGTGAGCACTGGCGTGCCGCCAGTCAATCAGCCGCCTGCCGTTAGCGCGGGAACGGACGCGATAGTTATCCTGCCCGCTGGTGCAGCGCTCGACGGAACGGTCAGCGACGATGGCTTGCCGAATCCGCCTGCGGCAGTGACTACCACCTGGAGCATGGTCAGCGGCCCCGGCACCGTCGGTTTCGAGAACCCGAACGCGGTGGATACCGCCGCCTCATTCTCGGCTGCCGGTACCTACGTGCTGCGACTAACGGCGAGCGACGGCGCGCAATCCTCGAGCGATGACGTCGTCGTGACGGTGCAGAACGCCAATGCCTCGCCCTTCGTCGATGCCGGACCGGACCAGGCGGTCACGATCCCCGCCGCGGCCTCGTTGGACGGCACTGTGTCGGACGACGGAATGCCGAACCCACCCGGGGCGGTGACAACTAGCTGGTCGATGGTGAGTGGTCCCGGAACTGTTGCTTTCGCCAATCCGGCTGCGGTTGACACGACCGCAACGTTCTCAGCCCCAGGGACGTACGTCTTGCGCCTCACGGCAGACGACGGCGCGCTCTTCTCAAATGACACCGTGACAGTCAACGTCACTGCGGTAGCCAACATCGCGCCGGTGGTTTCTGCGGGTGCAGATCAGACGCTCACCTTGCCGGCGACCGCCGCGTTGGCCGGTACGGCTAGCGATGACGGGCTTCCGGCACCGCCGGCGCTCACATTGACCTGGAGTACGGTGAGCGGTCCTGGCACCGTCACCTTCACGCCACCCAACGCCGCAGTCTCGACTGCCAGCTTCTCGACACCAGGTACGTACGTCCTGCGGCTGACGGCGAACGACGGTGCTTTGTCAAGCCAGGACGAAATGCAGGTGACCGTCAATCCGTCGGCAGGTACCAATCCATGTGCTGGGCTCTGCAGCAATCCTTACGTGTTCTCTGTCAACGCCAACTTCCAATCTGGAAACCTGGGGACTGGTAGCATCTGCTACGAAACCACCTCGGTTATTCATGGTGGAAATTGCGGCAACTTCGTTAGCCCCCGCACCCTTTCAGTGAACGGTACGGTCATGTCCTGCAGTTACAGCAACTGGGCCACAATCCCTGCGCCGCGCAACAGTGGCTACTGCATCCAGACCACGAGTGGAAACCATCCGTGGGCTTACCTGACTCTCTGGTGAGCGGCATGAGAGCTTGAGGGGTGCCACCGCACTCCAAAGGGCAAGCATCAATGCACCTGGCCGCGACGTTGCCATGAGCGCGTCGCGGCCACGGCTATTTCGGGTTCACTTCCGCCTATCGTCTGTGCCCGTCTCGCTCAAGCGATGCGCGCGATCTTACCGTGGAGGCTGGACCGGAATCCGAATTGAAGGCGCATTGCGCGGTTGAAGGTGATCGGATGGTATGCTCGCGCTCAGTTGGGGCGCGATCAGTTGGTTGACCGCCAATGCGACGGCCTGAGGCGTGCCGGGGAGAACGTAAACGAGCGTCGAGTGACACACAGCGCCGAGCGCACGACTCTCAAGCGCCGTGATTCCGAATTGCTGAAACGCCAAGGACCGAAAGATCTCGCCGAATCCGGGCATGTGCTTGCTGATCAGATGTGAGAACGCCTCCGGCGTGTTGTCGGACGCGTCAAGCCCTGAGCCGCCAATGGCGATGATCACCTGAACACGCGGATCATCAACCCATTCGCGGAACAGGTATCTCAGGCTGGAGAGGTCGTCGGCGACCGATCGCTGGTGCACCAAACGGTGCCCGGCGGCAACGAGGGCATCCCGGGCTATAGTCCCGCCTTCTTCGATATCGGAGGATTGACTTGAGCTGATCGTGACCACGGCAAAGCCGCGTCCCTGGGCACTCGAATCGTTTGACATGCGCAGAAGCATACTGCCCCTGGACGCACGCCGAAAACGGTCTATTTTGCCTCTCCCTAATGAATCCCTGGACCAAACCCCGACGGTCCACCTGCTGCCCGCTCCCGAAACGTGGCCACGCCACAACACCTCAAGCAAACGAACCTATGGCCATTGGCGCTCGTCGGTGCGGGTATCCTCTTCTGTGTCTTGTGTTGGGCCCGTGCGCCGCATGGCTGATTGCGTGCGGTACCTATACCCAGGACGAGTTGGGTAGTCGCCACACGACTCCACGGAACGCAGGTTCTTCCGAGACCTTGTTTCCAGTTGCAGCACATCCTTCCGCAACAGTGCTGAAGGTTGCCCCTGGAGGCAATGTCATCTCGTCTCGTGGCGAGGACCTTGCTGTGCCGACGAGCCGTGTCACCAAGGCAACGCGCAACTTGACCCTCGCTGGAGGTCGCAAGAGCGTTCGGT
>JBLNFG010000893.1:0-3937 GCA_050263495.1 Myxococcales bacterium
TATCGAATCTCGACGACTCTTGCACGTCGCGTGTCCTGAAGCTCAACTTCGCGGGGCATCCGGTGATATCAACGCTGTTGTTTGGTACAGAAGAAGCCTGGTACTGAGGCTCTATCGACCACTTCCGCCCGCTGCAGCTAACTGCCCAGCTCTCGAGCGCACCTTGAGTCTGGACATCACGCCCCGCCAGTGATCCCAGTTCGTCTCCAGGCGACCGCGCAGAGCATCGCTCAAGCCAACAAGATCCTCACGAGACTTGACTGGATAGAAGCGCCCGAACTTCCCTTCCCTCGGAACCTGCAATAGACCCAGTTTGAGCACGCGTGATCCATCGGATCTCCGCAATCCGCTCGCCTCGCACGTGATCGCTTCGAAGGCAATCGAGCTTCGGCCATCCACTGGCTTCTTAACTAGATACCGCGGGAGGATGAGTGTATCGCGTAAAGCTGCCAGACTGAAAATCATGTTGTTGGTCTGGAAGTACTTCAGCGACTCAGGCGCCAGCTCGGGGGGAAAGCGGAAGCCTTCGATCACCTGGAGGAAGCCGTCCAAAATCGCGGGGGCCCCACCAACGTCGTATTGACCTTGGGCGTTCTTGCGCTTTTCAATCACCTCGACCGTCATGTCGGCGCGGGACAAGACATGGTGCCCAAGGATGATCGGATCGATCGTGGCGCCCAGATTGTCGACATTTGAGAACGTGAACCACTCCACGCCACGACGTCTTAGTTCGTGAAAGATTCCACTCCTTAACAGTACAGCAAAGAACTCGCCGTGCCCCGGGGCATAGTAGCGAGGCAGGCCGTCATCTCCAAAAAACGGATCGCCCTCGGGAGTCACTTTCACCGAGATGGATTGATCCATCATCAGCACGTCGTTGGGGTCGAGGCCGAAGTAATTGTTACTTCGGAGATGCTCGAACGTGGGCTCGGCAGTGGCGAAACTATTGAGCAGGATAAACGGAACTCTTGTGCCGAACAAATCTGCCGTGCGGCGCGCATCTTCGAGTTTGCACGCTAAAAAGCTTCGCTCGTCGTACGCGTTGACGATCCCCTTGACGATGCCGCCGAATCGGGTCGCAAGGCCACCATTTAGCACCAGCGACGCCACTTTCCCTTGTGCGATTGCGTCCGCACCTGCATGCAGCGCTCGATTGTAGCTATCCGAATCCGGATCCCACGATACGCTCTCCACCTCGGGTGCAGGCTCAATTCGACCTCGAACGATGGACTCTGCTCCCGTGACTCGACCGCGTTTTATCCCTTCCACCTGCTGCGCATAGATGGCTGGCTCAAACGCGTATCTCGTCAGCAGATCTCGGTCGAAGCGTGCGTCGTCGAGCGGGTTATGCATGATCGTCGTTCAAGTTGGGGGCCACTAATTTTATGGAGCTCAGACGCGCGAGCGACAACTGCTGATGCCAAGCCAAACGCTTGGGGGCTGGCTGCATGTAGCTTCAATGCTGTGGGGCAAATGGCGCTCCAGCTGCCCCAACTTGTGGCGAACTAGCATTGTCGCCACAATCACAGACTCCGAAACCGCTGCCGTCAGCAAGACACGATTGACCGCCCACGCATGCCGCCTTTCCGATGCAACGCTGCGTCTCACCGGGCCGACAAACGCGTAGCGGCGCGGCGCCCGATGCAGCTGCACGGTCCGCGCTCTTTCCGCTAGGCGATGAGTCGCCTTCGGATGCGCGATGCTCGAGCCGCCAATTCCCCGCTTCCGGATGAGGCATATCGAGCGGTCGATCTTTGTTGCAGCGAATGAAGAGCTCGTCCTTTCCAATGAACTTTTCGTTGCCGGGTACGCCGTACAGTTTCTTGTTGCTCTGACCGCCGACCACCACGTAACCCTGCGCCCCGCAGATCCTGTCGGCACGATCGAGGCATGACTTATGATCGCTGCATTGGATGGCGTAGGTTCCGTCAGGGCGTTGCTTCACCTGCGCCCCCGAGCAACCGAAGAAGCCGATTGCCGCCACCAGCAAAACGGTATTGGCGCGAAGCACGCGTGGCATGCTCCTCTCCGGGACCGCCGATGGCTTCGACACCATAGACGCTTTATCCCCGCAAGTTGCGAACACGCGGGGCGACGACAGTTGACTTATTTGCAACGGAATTTCTGGCCGAAAATCGCTCATACGCATGTCGCTACGGTTCCTACGATGGCACCCAAAGGTTGTAAAGACGATTGCCGAAGGTGAATTAGGCCTGCTCGCGCGCGCTCAGACAAATTGGCAGCGGAACGATCAGCAATCAACGACGCGCTGTCACTCTGTCATTGGCCGGCCCCTTCTTAGGAGATAAATGCAATGATTTCCATGCATTATGAGTCGGCACGGCCATTGCGATGCGACTCGCCATGCGAAGCGCTGCCCCGCAACGAGGGATCTCCAGAATTGAGCTGTATACCGTTATGGGCTTCTTGTCGGTGATCGGCGTGGGCGCCTTTCTCGTAACCCGGCCAAGTCACGCGGAGGAGAGCGCATCCTTGGACAAGTTGGCGCTGCCCCTGACGGAGGCGCTGTCCGGTTGGAAGAACAACCATCCAAACGAGTGTCCTACCCTCGGACTAATCGAAGCAGAGGGTTTGCTGGAGCCGGGCACGCGGCGTGATGATCCTTGGGGCAGTCGTTTCCGGGTCGCGTGTGACAACGGTGGGCTTTCGCTTTTGTCGTCAGGTCCCGATGCAAAGCTCGGAACCAGTGACGACATTCACATTCGAGTCGACTAAAAGCGAGTGTGTGTCCGACCGAGTACTACCTAGTCACTCCCCCCGCGAACAGGCTGCGCGAATCATTGCCAACGGTTCGAAGAGCTTCGCCTTAGCCGGGCGCGTGCTTCCGCCAACCGAACGACTCGACGCGCACCTGATCTATGCCTGGTGTCGGTACGCGGACGATACCATCGACAACGCTCCGCCACCTGAACGCAAGCTCTCGCTCACTCGATTGCGCGACGAGCTCACGGGAATCTACGCAAGTACCCCGCTGAACGAACCCTTGTGGATGGCACTGCGCGAAGTCGTGCAACGGCGCAGCATTCCGCAATGCCATTTCGAGACGCTGCTCGACGGCATGGGAATGGACGTGGTGGGCACGACGTACCAGACACTCGATGAGCTGCGACTCTATTGCCATCGAGTCGCAGGCGTCGTTGGCTGGTTGATGGTGGGAGTGCTCGGAATCGCCACACCGAAGGCCTTGCGCTCTGCCGCGCATCTTGGGATCGCGATGCAGCTGACGAACATCTGCCGGGACGTCGCGGAAGATTGGCACTTAGGACGGCTCTATTTGCCGAACGAGCTGCTGGCACATCATGGCGCAAAGGACCTCCACCTCCGCCTAGGAAGCGCGTTTCCTGCAGAGCAGAAGCGCCCAGTGGCAGAAACCGTGCGAGAACTGCTCGACCTTGCCGACCACCACTACGAGATCGGCGACGACGGCCTGGCAGCGTTGTCTGCTCGCTCCGCGTGTGCAATCCGGACTGCCCGGCTCGTGTATGCGGCAATCGGAGACAGGGTGAGGGCCGCAAACTGCGATGTTCTGCGAGGCCGAGCGTTCGTTCCCAACTGGCAGAAGCTTGCACTCTTGATTCGAGCAAGCGGAGAATCCGTCGCATCCTTGCCTGCTCGGATGCGAAGCCCCCACGTTCCTACGCAAATCGACTGGACGCCAAAGTACCCCGATGACCTACTACCTTGGTAGCGGGCAGAGCCCGCACTTGTAGCGATGACTACCACGCATAGGGTTAGGTACCTGCCGGTCTACTTGGCTGAGGGCGCAAGTCTTTACTTCCCCGATCCGCAGCAAGAACGGGGCTTTGATGGCTTGATCGCGATAGGCGGCGACCTATCTCTGGAGCGGATGCTGTATGCCTATCGGTCAGGGATCTTCCCCTGGTATTCCGAGGGCACGGATATCATGTGGTGGTCG
>JBLNFG010000894.1:0-6210 GCA_050263495.1 Myxococcales bacterium
CAGTTCCACAATTGATTGGCGGATCGAAAGCGTCAGCGGCGACTGGTCGAACCGGTTGTGCGGGAACGTCTCTCGATGTGCCAAGTTCGGATCTGAGTGAAGTGGTTCGCGCCGAGCTGAACCTTCTGCTCGCCACGATTCGGGCAGGTGCGAACAACGTCGAAATGCTGTGCATCCGAACAGGACTTTCGGCTTCGGTCGTTCAGTCTGATTTGTTACGGCTCACCCTGCTCGGCCTGATTCGGACCGACCGGACCGGGATGGTCACGTCTACAAGTCACTGATATTATTGTAAGTCTTCGAAAGACAACGCCCCCTGGCTTGCGCAAACCAACTTGGTAGCGCATGTGGGGGGCGGAAAGGATCACGGCCGTACATGGGCAAGACCCTCGTGGTTGTGGAATCGCCGGCCAAAGCGAAGACCATCAAGAAGTACCTCGGTAGTGGATACGAGGTACTGGCGAGCAAGGGCCATTTAAAGGATCTGCCCAAGCGGATGGGGATCGATGTCGAGGCGGGATTTCAGGAAACCTACGAAATCATCGAAGCGAAGGCGAAGGTTCTTGCTGAGCTGAAATCCAAAGCGAAGACGGTCGACACGCTGCTCCTGGCAACCGACCCCGATCGCGAAGGCGAAGCGATAGCTTGGCACCTGGCCGAGGAGCTGGGGCGCAAGGGCTTGGACGTTTCCCGCGTCGAATTCGAAGAAATCACGAAGAAGGGCGTGACCAAAGGCCTCGAGCATCCACGTGAACTCGATGCAAAGCTTTACGACGCCCAGCGGGCGCGTCGCGTCCTTGATCGGATTGTTGGTTACGACGTATCCGCGCTGGTGTGGAACAAGTTGGCATTCGGCTTGAGTGCAGGACGTGTCCAGAGCGTTGCGTTGCGACTGATCGTCGAGCGGGAGCGCGAGATCGAAGCATTCGTGCCGGAAGAGTATTGGAACGTCGCCGTTCCACTCAGAACCGAGCGCGGCGCCGTATTCCAGGCGCGACTTGCGACGTGTGATGGCGCCAAGACAGAGGTCAAGGATGGCGAGCACGCTGCAGCGCTCAAGGCTGATTTAGATTCTGCCAAGTACCGCGTTGCGCAGGTCACGCGTCGCGAGCAGAAACGAAACGCTCCCGCGCCGTACACGACCAGCAAGTTGCAGCAAGATGCATCCAGCTATCTGCGCTTCCCTACCAAGCGCACGATGAGCATCGCCCAGAAGCTGTACGAAGGCGTCGACCTAAAGAAAGACGGCGGTCCTGTCGGTCTCATCACCTATATGCGTACGGACTCGGTGCGGGTCAGTACTGATGCGGTGGAAGAGGTTCGAAAGCATATCCAGTCCGAGTACGGGCCCAAGTTCGTACCCGCGAAGCCCAACGTGTTTCGCTCGCGCAAAGACGCGCAAGAAGCTCACGAAGCGATTCGTCCGACTTCACTCGAGTTCACTCCCGAGTTGGTGCAAAAGCACCTGTCCGACGAGCAATACAAACTCTACAAATTGATTTGGGATCGATTTGTCGCCTCCCAAATGTCGCACGCCCTGTACGATCAGACCGGGGTGGACATCGAAGCTCTCCCGGCTCGCAAGGACGCCAAGTATGCCCGCATTGGGTTACGCGCGAGCGGCAAGGTGCTCAAGTTCGCTGGCTGGCTCGAGCAGTATGGACGCGGTAAATCCGATAAGCCGTTTGGTGAGGACGCTCCGCGTGAACTCGCAGGCGAAGAGGAGGCGGGCGAATCCGAAGACGCAGCCGCAACTACTACCGGTAAGATCCGCGAGGACGATGGCGAAGGCACTCTGCCGGAGTTGAACCAAGCGCAGCCCCTAGCGCTCGAGAAGCCGCCGGGTGTGCTTGCCGAGCAGAAATTCACGCAGCCGCCCCCGCGCTTCAACGAAGGTTCGCTGGTTCGCGAACTGGAGAAGCGTGGCATCGGTCGCCCAAGTACGTACGCCGAGATTATCAGCAAGGTGCAGGCGCGCGATTACGTAGAGAAGCTCCAGGGCGGACAAATGAAAGCGACCGATCTTGGCAAGGTCGTTGTCGACGGTTTGGTCGGGACTTCACTCGATTTCATGAATCCGAGCTTTACCGCTCAAATGGAGGAAGATCTCGACGAAGTTGCCGCCGGTAAGCTCGAGCGCGTCAAGCTCTTGCAGCGCTTCTATGGCAAGTTCCGCGACACGCTGGATCAAGCGAAGAAGCAGAAGCGCTGGACACCAGAGCCAAAGCCAATCGGCGAGGCGTGCCCAGAATGCGGAAAAGGGCTGTACGAGCGCTGGAGCAAGAACGGTTGGTTCATTGGCTGTGAAGGCTATCCGAAGTGCAAGCACACGCGCAGCATTGGAAATGACGGGCAACCCGCAGAAGTGCGGTTGACGGACTACAAGTGTGATCAGTGTGGTAAGCCGATGGCGATCCGTACCGGACGCTTCGGAGAATTCTTGTCTTGTTCGGGTTATCCCGAATGCAAGACGACGCGACCGATGCCTCTTGGCGTCGCTTGTCCGAAGTGCGGCCGCGATGTGGTCGAGGTCCGAGCCAAGAAGCGCGGAGGTAAAGCCTTCTACGGCTGCGTAGGCTACCCCAGTTGCGATTTCAAACTCTGGCAGAAGCCGGTTGCCGAGCCCTGTCCGAACTGCGGCTTGCCGTTCCTGTTGCGGGCCGGTGGGGAAAAGAACCCCAAGCTCATTTGCTCCAATAAGGAATGCGGGTACTCGCGTCCGCTCGAGACAGAGGGCAGTGATGGCGAAGCCACTCCGAAGGATGACGCCAGCTCCCCTAAGCCATCTGCCGGGCCCGGCTCCAAGGGTGGCAAAGGTGGTCGTCGCTCCGCGGCTCAGCCGTCGGACAACGATGATGCCGGCATACCCGCAGAATGAACGAGCGCGCAATCACGATAGTGGGAGCGGGGCTAGCGGGATCAGAATTAGCACTGCAACTAGCCTCCCGCGGGTTCCGCGTTCGAATTCTCGAGCAGAAGCCCGCGGTGCGTACTCCAGCGCAGCACAGTGATTCGTTCTGCGAACTCGTGTGCTCGAACTCGCTGCGCGGAGCGGCCTTGACCAACGCGGTGGGCTTGCTCAAGGAAGAAATGCGCCGTCTCGGGTCCTGGGTAATGCGCGCCGCCGATACGACCCGCGTGCCCGCGGGTGGGGCGCTTGCGGTTGATCGCGATCGCTTCAGTGCTCAGATTACCGAGTGGCTGCGTGCGCACCCGAATATCGAGATCGTGGAACGTGAGGTGCTTCGCTTGCCTGAAGAGCGCCCGCTCGTCATTGCTACTGGGCCGCTCACGGGCGAAGTGCTAAGCGCGGATCTCGAGTCACTCTTTGGCATTGGTAGTGTTGCCTATTACGACGCGATTGCTCCAATTATCGCAGCCGAGAGCATCGACTACGAGAAGGTCTTTTACGCTTCGCGTTGGGACAAGGGAGACGACGCGGAAGATCAGAAGGCGTATCTCAACTGCCCCTTCGAGAAGGCTGAGTACTTTGCCTTCGTCGACGCGATCCGGAATGCCGAAAAGGTCGAGGCGCGCGCGTTCGAAAAACCGAAGTACTTCGAAGGTTGCCTTCCGATCGAGGTCATGGCGGAACGTGGGGAGCGTACCTTAGCGTTTGGTCCCATGAAGCCCGTTGGGATTATCGACCCTCGTACGCAGCGGCGCCCGTACGCTGTCGTGCAGTTGCGTCGCGAGAACGCCGCAGGGACGGCTTACAATCTGGTCGGGTTTCAGACGCGCATGAAGCAGCCGGAACAAGCGCGCGTCTTCCGAATGATCCCGGGCCTCGAGCGCGCGGAGTTTCTTCGGTACGGTTCGGTGCATCGCAACACCTTCATCGACTCTCCCAAGCTGCTTGATGGCGTTCTGCGCGCTCGGACCGATCCAGGGCTGTGGTTCGCCGGGCAGATCACCGGCGTTGAAGGATACCTCGAGAGTGCAGCTTGCGGACTCGTCGCGGCCCTGCTCATCAGTGACGAACGCCAGGGGCGCCCGCTCGAATTGCCGCCGCCCACGACATCGATCGGCGGGTTACTGCGCTATCTAGCGACCGAGCAGAAGCACTTTCAGCCCACGAACGTGACGTTTGCCCTGCTGCCTCCCGTCGAACACGAGGGCAAAAAGCTGAAGAAGGAACGTCGCGGCGAACTCATGGCAGAGCGCGCGCTATGCGACTTGGAGAGTTTTTGGTCAGCGCGTCGCGGTGACGTCAGTGGTGCGATTCCGACGTGATGCGTCGCGGTGACGTCGCTGGGTCGATTCCGACGTGATGGCGTCGCAGTGACGTCGCTGGGTCGATTCCGACGTGATGGCGTCGCGGTGACGTCGATGAGGCGATTCCGACGTGATGGCGTCGCGGTGACGTGGCTTGTCCGCGTCCGTCGGGATAGCGACTGAACGCGCCCTTGCCGCCAACGCTACATCAATTGCGCGATGGTGCCGTCTGCCAGAAGCCAGGCGTCGGAATCGATGTAGCATCGCGTGCCATCGAGCGTGATTCGCTTATTCTGGGCCAGACGCGTCAGGACGCGTTGACGTTCAGGGGTCCACGGATCGACGTCGAGTTCGTGTCCAATCGCTTGCAGATCGACCCCTTCACGCAGTCTCAATCCGAGCATCAAACGTTCACGGAATCGGGTGTCCGCGTCGAGGATTTCGACCTGGTCGTCACCGTCCCAGACGGAACCCGAGCCGATGCCTTCCCGTCCAAAGCGTGCAAGGTATTCGCGCGCGTTTGGTGGGTTGCGGTACCGCAACCATTGACCTGCAACCGGAATGGTCCCCACCGCACCAGCGCCCAATCCCAAGTAGGGGTACCCCCACCAGTACTGCTGGTTGTGCAGGCTCCGCTCACCAGGTTTGGCAAAATTGCTGATCTCGTAGTGCTCGTAACCGAGTCGCTCGAGTTCCGCGTGCACGGCGAGGAAGGCGTCCGCGACGCGCTCTTCCACCGCAATCGGCAAGCGTCCGCGTTGAGCGAGCCGACCGAAGGGCGTCCCTTCCTCGATCGTGAGCGCGTAGGCCGAGACGTGAGAGAGCGGAAGGCCAGCAACCTGGACGATTTGCGCGAGTTCGTCAGCCAACGTCTGCCGCGGTAGTCCAAACAAAACATCTGCTGAGATGCGACCAATTCCGCAGTGCAACGCGGTTTCGAGCGCATCGAGTGCAAGTTGTCGATCATGGCGCCGCCCCAAGAAGCGCAGTTGCTCGTCGTCGAGACTCTGAATTCCAAGGCTGATTCGGTTGACGCCCGCGGCCTGCAGCCCGTCGGCGACCTTCGCGTCGAAGCTGCTTGGATTGCACTCAGCGGTAATCTCGACGGAATGCGAATCCGTCTCGAACCTCTCCAGGATGTGGTCGAGCACGCGTTTGATCGCCTGCGCTCGCCAAAGGGACGGTGTGCCGCCGCCCAAATACAGCGTAGTAAGTCGAGGCAGCGGCGTGCGCGGCAACGCCGTGCGCGATAGGCGCTGTTCGAGCTCGGCTAAGACCGCAGAAGCGTAACCCTCGTGATCGATGGAATCCGAGGCGGACACTGCAACGCTGTAGAAGTCGCAGTAGCCGCACTTGCTTAGGCACCACGGAAAATGGATGTACAGGCCGAATCCGGGGTTCGGCCGCATGGCTTGAGGGGTTGCCGGGCAGGGGTCTTGGGGCTCGCCTCCCTGAGTGCAAGGCTTTGCGCTGGACAATCTGAGTGTTAGCTTTGCACTTAGGCCTGAAGAAGCAATTGCTTTGGCCTAGCTTGGAGTCATGGAGTGCTGGGTCTAGAAGCCCTCGTTCAGCGGGTAAAGAGCTACCATCCGTCGGCGGATGCCGAACTCATCGAGAAGGCATACCACTATTCGGAGCTGGCGCATCGCGAGCAAACCCGCAAGAGCGGCGAGCCCTATTTCGTACATCCGTCGCGGGTGTCCGAGATCATCAGCGAGCTCAAGCTCGACACCGCCAGCGTCTGTGCGGGCCTACTGCACGACGTGGTGGAGGACACACTCTCCGGCATCGATGATATTCGACGCGACTTTGGGGATGAGATTGCGCAGCTCGTAGACGGGGTCACCAAGCTCGGAAAAATCAACTTCACGAGTCGTGAAGATCGCCAAGCCGAGAGCTTTCGCAAGATGATCGTAGCCATGGCGCGGGACATTCGCGTCATTCTGATCAAGCTCTGCGCCCGCCTCGACAACATGCGTAGTTTGGAGTTCATGT
>JBLNFG010000895.1:0-3388 GCA_050263495.1 Myxococcales bacterium
CGTCGGCGCTACGCGCCGCCGACCTCCTCCAACATCGTGCTCGGTCGCTGCTGGCGACCTGCGCGCGATGGGAAGGAGGTGGAAGACACCAAAAAGTGCTGTCGCGACGACGGTCAAACGAGCTCGCCCCGAAGGGCCGCCGCGGCACGGCCGTCGCTCCTCCCATTCGCGCGCGGCAGCTTGGCTGCGAGCACGAATTTGGGAGGAGCAAGCACTCGCGGAGCGAGTGCGGTGGTTCCCGTTGGTTCCCCATCAGGCAACGACAGGGTGCAGCGCAGTCGAGCGTGCAAATGCACCGACGCACCCTTCGACGAACAGCCGCAGACAAAGTCGTCAGGACCTCGGATCTCGAGGCCCTTGCACTACGCTGGTGCGGCGCTGCACAGACTAGGCGTAAGTACCTCAACAGATCTTCGCTCTCGCGTGCAAGCGAATTGAGACTAGCTGATGCGTCTGGCAACGGGGCGGCTTCCCTCTTGCGGTTAGACCTGAACCGTCACATGGTCTCGGGGTGTCACTCACCGTATCTCCCCGTGCGCCGTTTGCTCCATCAGGAACCTTGGGCATCGATACCACCACTTGCGAGCGCCTGTTGAGCGTGGCGCTCGAGCGGGGAGGTGACTATGCCGATCTGTTCTTCGAGTACCGCTGTTCCGCGGGCTTATCGTTTGAGGAGGGAATTACGCGCAACGCCGCAAAAGGCGTTTCAATGGGGCTTGGCGTCCGCGTTTGTCACGGCGAGGCAACCGGCTATGCGCATACGGAAGATCTGAGCTTCGAATCGATGAAGCGCGCCGCTGAGACCGCGAGTCGCATCGCCCAGGCAACGTCGAGTCTCTCTCCGAGTACGTTGGTGGAGAAAGTGACGCCGCGGCGTTACGACTTGCAGCAGCTGAGCATCGACGTGCCCGGGCTCGAGAAGCGTCAGCTGCTCGAGCGCGCCAGCCGCGCCGCGCAAGCCGCCGATCCGCGCGTTGCCAAATTCGAGGCCAGCTTTGCCGAAGAAATCCGCGAAATTTTGGTGGTTACGAGTGACGGCATTACCGCGTTCGATCAACAGCCGATGATGCGCTTTGGGTGCCGCGCGGTACTCGAGGTTGGAGACCGCCGCGAGTCTGGGCGCAGCGGTGGAGGAGGGCGAATGGCGCTCGGCTACTTCGATACGCTGTCGCCCGAGTGGCACGCGCGCGAGGCGGTCCGTCAAGCGACCACGTTGCTCGATGCACAACCCGCCCCTGCCGGACAGATGGAAGTCGTCTTGGCACCGGGTGATAGTGGGATCTTGCTGCACGAGGCGGTCGGGCATGGGCTCGAGGCGGACTTCAATCGCAAGGGCACGAGCAACTATAGCGGTCGCGTCGGGCAGCTCGTTGCGAGTGAACTCTGCACGGTGGTGGACGACGCATCCCTGCTTCAGGGCCGCGGCTCGATCAATGTCGACGACGAGGGCCACGTGCCGGACAAGCAGGTACTGATTGAGAACGGTATCTTGCGCGGCTACATGCAAGACCGCATTTCTGCCAGACACTATGGAGTGCGCGCGTCGGGTAACGGGCGACGTGAAAGCTTCGCGAGCGTGCCGTTGCCGCGAATGACCAACACAATCCTTCTGACCGGTCCACACGATCCCGAGGAGATCATTCGGAGCGTGAAACGGGGGGTGTACGCCCGCTCTTTCGGCGGTGGTCAGGTCGACATTGCAAACGGCGACTTTGTTTTCAGCCTGACTGAAAGCTATTGGATCGAAGACGGAAAAATAACCGCCCCTCTCAAGGGCGTGAATCTAATTGGCAACGGTCCAGAAACATTGGGCGGGGTAACCATGCTCGGTAACGGCCTCACTGTTTCCGACGGGATCTGGACCTGCGGAAAAGCCGGCCAAAGTGTGCCGGTTGGGGTGGGGTGTCCAACTGTCAAACTCTCACGGGTGACCGTCGGTGGAACACGTATCGAATGAACCTGGGCGCAAGCGAAGAAAGACATTCGTCGGAGTGCTTGGGCACGTCCAGCTCCTTGAGCGCGACGACGGTGCAGCGGCAACGCTTCGTCAGCTCGGAGCAGCGGTGCGCACGCTCGATCTCTGGGACGACCCTGTCAATCTGATCGAAGACGAAGACGACGGGCTCGACATTCGTCCCCGCGCGTTGGTGTTCGAGGCACTCGATCGCCCTGACTTGGCGGTGGCGGCGTTGCGCGCCGTACGCAAGGAGCACTACTTTGACAACGTCGGCGCGCTCGTCGCGGTGACCGTAGGTCAGGTGGCGCGTGTCGAGCCTTCGAGCGGCTTCGACGATTTCTGTCTCGCGCCGTACGTGCCGGAGGAACTCTATTCCCGGATCCGCGCGCTCGAATGGCGTCGCAGTGAATTCGCGACGGAAGAGCGACACAAGGTCGGCGGCATCGTGGTCGACAAAGTCGGGCACGAAGTGATGGTCGATGGCAGGCAGGTCCAACTGACGGCAAAGGAGTTTGCCCTGCTGGCCTACCTCTGTGAGCGACGCGGCAAGGTACTCTCGCGCGAGCACCTTCTGGCGCGGGTTTGGGGAAATCGCTACGAGGGCGGACCTCGAACGGTCGATATCCACGTGCGTCGCTTGCGCGCGAAGCTCGGCGCGGCGTTACCCCTGGAAACCCTGCGTGGCTCGGGATACAAGCTCCGAACCCCAGACCGCGAATTGGCGGCCGGTGGTCCGGAGCTTGAAGAAGAATGATCGTCATCTCGACGGGATGTCCAGCAGGCATAGGTCCCGAGATCTCAGTTCTCGCCGCGTCACAGGAGAAATTGCCCTGCGTGCTCGTTGGCGATTTCCCAACCTTGGTCGAAGCGGCGGAGCTTGTCGGGGTCGATCCGAAACGGCTCGTTGCCTTCGACGACTCCAGCGACAAGAAACCAAAGCGGGGTTCTATCCAGATCGTGGATGCGGGACCGCGACTCGCGAAGAAGGACCGCAAGCCAGGTAAGCCCACCAACACCAGCGGAATAGCGCAGCTTACGTACGTCGACGTCGCTTACGACCTCGTCAAGGCGACACCGGGCGCCGTGCTGGTTACCGCGCCGGTGAGCAAGAGCGTAATCGCCCATTCGGGGGCACCGGGTGCAGAGGACTTCTTGGGTCACACCGAGTGGCTCGAGGAGCGCGACGGCGCGAAGTTCTCCGTCATGTGTTTCGCGCTCGATCGGTTCTCTACCAGTCTAGTCACGACGCACCTTCCGATCGCCAAAGTAGCGAAGGCGCTGACGCCCGAACGTGTCGCTCGCTCCGTGGTCTCGCTGGGTGAGCTGCTGTCGCGCATGCACGACAAGAAGCCGAAAATTGTGGTTTGTTCCCTGAACCCGCACGCCGGCGAGAGTGAACTGCTTGGGCGCGAAGAAGCGACGGCGATCGTT
>JBLNFG010000896.1:0-6497 GCA_050263495.1 Myxococcales bacterium
CCAACGCACCATCGCCAAGACCATGCAGGAGATCACGGCTGCGCCGTTGAGCTTCAATACGATTCGGTTGCCCGTTGCCCCCCAGACGCTCGTCAAGGGGCATCCAGATGGTGATTACAACCGAACGGACGTCAAGATTAGGAACAACGATCCGGGGAAATATCCGTACAAAGATGCGCGAGAAGCCCTCGAAGATTTTATCAAGCAAGCGGCCAAGAACAACCTATACGTCATTCTAGATCTCCATTCCTGCTCGAACCACATTGGGTGGCGCGCGGGCTGGATCGACGACAAGCCGCCATGGACGGACGCCAACCGCGAGAACTACAAGTATAAGAAGGAAGACAAGACCTGCCGCGGCGGTGAGGACGACTACACGCAGGAGAAGTGGCTGGCAGATATTCGTACGCTCGCCAAGCTGCCGAAGGATCTCGGCGTCAGCAACATCCTCGGCATCGACTGCTTCAACGAACCCTTCAAGTACTCTTGGTCCGAGTGGGCTGATTTGGCGACGAAGTGTTACCAAGCAATGGCCGAGGTCAACGACGATCTGATCGCCTTCGTTGAGGGGATCTCCGGAACGCACTGGAATCACAGTGACGACTCGTCGGGACCCGAGCCGTTTGGGCCCGAGGGCACCACGAACCCGAACTGGGGCGAAAACCTGTACGGACAGAAGTTCGACCCGATCCAAATCCCGAAGGATCGCCTGTGCTTTGCTCCGCACACCTACGGTCCATCCGTCTACGTTCAGACCCAATTCATCGATCAGAGCAATTCCGCATGCGTTGGGCTCGAAGACGATGCGGCGGGCAAGGCCAAGTGCAATCTCGTCGTGACTCGGTCGAATACCGCAGTCGTCGAGAAGCTGCGCAAAGGCTGGGACGATCACTTCGGTTATCTGGTGGACGAGAAATACTGTGTGATGATGGGTGAATTCGGCGGCACCAAAGCGTGGCCGGATAACCCTGTCGATCCAGACGCCGCAACGACTTGGGCGCATCTGCCCAAGGGCACTCGGTATGACTGGGAGTGGCAGAACATCCTGGTCGACTACATGAAGGACAAGGGACTAACCAACTTCACGTACTGGTCCATCAATCCCGAGTCCGGCGACACCGGTGGCCTCTACAACCACGCCTATTCCAAATCGAACGAGTCGGGTTGGGGCGTTTGGCAGGGCCTCGATAGTGAAAAGGCCAGCATGTTAGGCGCTCTCAAGTAGCCCTCGATCGCCTTCCGGATCGAGACAGCCGTCAGGGCCGCGCGATTTCCGATTGCGCGGCCCTTGCGCATTTTTGCGGTCGCTTGGTGGCGCAGCGCTGGAGTGCGGCTGTACTGGCCTCGCTCCCCACTCCGGTCGGCTCACTTCGCCTCGAATTTCCGACGGAATTCGGGGGGACAAGATTGTCTCCCCACGTCGACTGGGGCTGTCGGGTAGCATGGGGCGGAACGCCCCTGTTGCGTGACGGAATGACCATCGATCTTCTCATCCATGCAATCGTTAGGCAGACCACCATTCTCATCGCTCAACTCGCCACGTCGCGTGGCGTGCGGGCGCCGTTAGCCCAAATCGCGAACCAAGTATTCTTGGAGTTGGTGAATGAGCTCGAGCGCCAGCGCGTGAGCCGTAAGGTGAGCGCCGACATGTTCGGCCTCGGCCTTCGCACCTATCGGCGCAAGATTCAGCGATTGAGCGAGGGGTCGACGGAAAGGGGCCGGTCGCTGTGGGAAGCGGTCCTCGAGTATCTGCGAACACACAACGCGCCGACGCGCCTAGAAGTTCTCCGACGTTTCTCGAACGACGACGAGACCCAAGTCAAAGCGGTGCTGCACGACTTGTGTGAGAGCCAACTCGTGTTTACGTCCGGAACTGGGCCGACCACGACCTATCGCGTAGCCTCCGATGCAGAGTTGGCCGCGATGCAGCAGGGGAATGGAACAGACGGTCTGGACGACCTCTTGATCGCGATCATCTATCGCGAGGGGCCGCTCACCATCGACGAGATCACCCAACGTGGCAAGTTGAGCGCGGAGAAACTCGAGGTAATCCTAAATCGGCTACTGAGCGAAGGCCGCATCGAGCGGCTAGAGCGGGACGGGCAACTGCTGTATCAAGCGACGAGGCTCGTCATTCCGCTGGGAGCAACGGCCGGGTGGGAAGGCGCGGTCTTCGACCATTATAAGGCCCTTGTGAGCACTCTGATTTGTCGATTGCGAGAGCACCCCGTGGCATCCAAGCTCTCCGACAGAATTGGCGGCAGCACCTATACGATCGACGTGTGGCCTGGTCACCCTCTCTCTGACGAGGTGTACGGCAGTCTCCAACGATTTCGCGCCGAGCTCAGTGACTTGCGTGCCCGGGCGGTCAAGGTGAATCACGAGCAGGGTGTTCCCGAAGCGCATGACCGAGTGGTAATCTACGTCGGGCAAAGTCTGGTTAGTGAAGGCAAGGATGAGCCTAGCGATGAGAACGATTAGAGCCGTTTCCCTTTTTCTCCTGCTGCTCATCCTGTTCTTCCAGGGTGCCAGTTGTCGCGAAAGCCCCACGGAGACGGTGGATGGCGAGACCCATTTCTTGCGAGCGTGCCGCTCGTCTGGCGATGGCTGCGGTAGTGGGATGGCCTGTGTATGCGGTGTGTGTACCCAGTTGTGCAGCGAGACCTCGATGTGCAAATCGTTGGCCGAATCCGCGGAGTGCGTCGACGTTACCGATCATTCGGGCGTGGTCGCGTGCGAACACTCCGTGTCATATGCTTCCTGCGACCTACGCTGCTCAACTGACCAGCAGTGCAGCGCGCTCGCTTCGGAATACCGCTGCATGGACGGTTTCTGTCGCGCCGGTGTGAGCGCCACCGCAGCCGGCGGCGCAGGGAATGCGGGAGACGGGGGTGGGGCAGGAGGCGGAACCTCTGCGGCTGGTTCCTCGGGGAGCAGCACCGCTGCGGCGGGTTCTGCTAGTGCTTGTCCCATCGACGGAGTGCCGGGTAACGAAATCGTGGTGTTGGGCGACGCATTCATCGCGGAAACTCACCAGATCACGGCCTACCTCGAAGGGATTGCCCGAGATGCCGGAGTCCTCCCGAACGGTGAACGTCTGCGGGACTACTCGTCTATCGTCAAGAATACCCTCGCTCTCGAAGGGCCCTACGTCGCCGATCAGTATGCCGAAAGTAAGTCGGAAGGAACTGTCAGAACGGTAATTGTCATCGCGGGAGCTGCTGACGTCTTGAAGGCCGCCTGTGACACCTCGGATTGCGTAGAGATGACCAATGCGGTGACGGCGGCGAGGCAGCTACTGGCTCAAATGGCGGAGGATGGGCTCGCGCACGTTCTCTGGCTTTTCTATCCTGATCCGTGGGACAGCACTCTTGCCACTCGACTCAACCTGTTCAAGCCCTTGCTCCAGAGCGAGTGCGCGGCCAGTGAAGCACCTTGCCACTGGCTCGATTTGGGGCCAGTCTTCGCGGGCCACAACGCTGAGTACATGCTGCCAACCGGTTTGCCAACGAGTGCCGGTTCGCGCGCTACCGCTTCGGCGATCTGGTCTGCGATGCAAGAGCAATGCATCGCGCAATAGCGGTCATAGCGCGAGTCGTGATTGCGACGAGTGGTCGTGATGCGACGAGTGGTCGTGATTGCGACGGGCAAAACCAAAGAACGGTATTCATTGAACGATTGCGCGGTGGGGCGATCACGGCGCCGCGGAGGTTCGGCACTGCGCGGTTCGAGTCGACGCGAGCCGCCCATCGGTGTGCAGCCCTCAACAGCGATCTTGCTCGACTTGGGAATGACGGGAATTGCGCCTGACGTACCGACCGAGGCCACGCGAATGCGGTTCCACGGATGAAGTGGCAGCGTAGCTTTGCAGAGCAAGGTTCCTCAATGCTGCTCGCTTTGACGGATCAAACTCTATTTGACTGCCAAGAATGCGCGATTCTCGTTGATCACCTTTCTGCGTCGCGAGGGAAACGTTTTGTTTACGCGACTCCGGCTCTCATTCGACATGGCTCGGCAGTCTTTTCAGGGTAGAGTCCGATCGCGGCTCGACCATGGCAAGACCATCCAATCCCAGTGTCCTTGCGGCTCCAAAACTAGCAGAGAGTGAATTGTCGGAATCCGATCCGCTCTACCAAGCTGAAGTAGTGGAACAGCTTGCAGCGTCCGCAGGGGAGGAGTCGAGCGCTGGATCGAGTGCGTCTGCGGCTATTGGTTCCGTGCCCCCGCCCAGCGCAACAAGCGCCACTCTCGGCTCCTTTCAGACGGTTCCTGCTGAGACTCCGCGTGATGAGATTTCGAAGATTGTGCAGTCACAGTCAATGAACGCGGCGAGTGCAGGTCTTCAGCCCCGCAAGGTAGCGACTCCACCGAGGCCTTCGTCGCAAACCAGCGCCAAGCCCAGCACAGAGACGGCACCCAGAGCTCGAAAGCTTGGGGCGGCGGTCTCGAGCGCCAATGTCCCCGCCAATTCGCTATCGCGGGTGAATGCGTCAAACGAGTCAACGACACGACCGCCATCGACTCCTACCCGTCTGCAAAGTGCATCTTCACGCCGCACCTTGATCGGCATTTCTCCGCTCGACCCAGCACTAGCGCTGCAAGCGCCCGCCACTCCCGATCGGCCGTCAACAGCCGCATCCGCCGAGACCGTCGTGAAGCAAAGTGACGCCACCCCGGCGCTCCCAATCGTGGGCACCGAAGCAGTCGCTGCAACAGGTACCGTCGCTGTACCTGAAACAGTCGCGGTTGCCGTCACTGGAACAGTTGCCGTTGCTGACACAGTTGCAGTTGCCGAATCCGTCGCTGGGACTGATGTCGTCGCAGCCGCCGTAACGGAGTCAGTCGCTGTACCTGAAACAGTCGCGGTTGCCGTCACTGGAACAGTTGCCGTTGCTGACACAGTCGCAGTTGCCGAATCCGTCGCTGGGACTGATGTCGCAACCGCCGGCCCTGAAGCAGCCGCCGTTGCCGTCGCGGATACTGTTGCCGTCGCAGTATCCGGTGCGGTAACTGAATCCGTCGCAGTAACGCCGAAGCGAATGCCCCCCAGGCCGTCAAATACGCCAAAGAAGGCGCAAGGCGGGCACACTACCGCAACACCGGTACGGCCGGGGCTGAGCGCGAAACAGAGTTCCCCATTGGAGCCGCCCCTGGTGGCATCCGCAACGCCGATTACTTCGATCGATCCAGCGGCTCATAGGACGTTGGGCAACGTGCCACAGCCAGTGTCGCACCGCGCGGCGCCTCAAAGCGCCGCGTCGAAAGGTGCGGAGCCGTCGGAGCGAACGATGATAGCCGCAAAACCCGTGTCCGTGCGGCCGTTGGCGCCGTCTGCGCGGGGCGCTGTGGGATCGGCGTCGTTGAATGCCCCTGCTCCGCCTCCTGCGAGTTCCGCGTCGGGACAACCCGAAATTGGCGTTACCACTAGCAGTGATCAGGGCTCAGCTTCTGCGAATGCGCCGTCAGTGCCCGAAATTCCCGTGCCTGTGCCGCACGAGAAGGCTGCGGGCATCGCGCAGCGCGCGTCCGCGAGCCGAGCGTCTGCACTTCGGGCGTCGGCATCTGCCTCGAGCTCTAGCGATAGCGATGCACAGATTCCGATCGATTTTGATGGCTTTGAGCTTCCAAGCGAACCCACTCACCCGGAGCTGTTTCCGAACCTCGAGGACGGACTTGACGGCGGCGAGTCAGAGGACGAACAAGAGTCCCCCGATGGCGCTGCGTCGGACAGCCACATAGAACGCAAGAACGAGCTGCCCACGAGTCCTTGGAATGAGATCCCCGACTCGCTCGAGGACGGTCCCGGGGCGCTCGAGATTCCCTTCGATTCGCCGACTAAACCGTGGAATGGCCCCCCTCCGAGCGGAGCGTTTGAGGTCGGAGACCGAGCGGAGCCATCCGAGCAGGTGCCCGTGGACGGGATCGCGATAGAGGCGCCAACTCGACCCTGGAGCGAGTTATCTCCGAGTAGTTCCTTCGCGATCAATTCTCCAAAGGGGCCACCGCCGCTGCCCACTTCAAAGTCGCGCGTCGAGGGCAATTTCGACGTGTCCCCCCAGATTCCGTCCGCCGTCGCAGTATCTGCGACTCCGCCCGGCAGCGTTCAGCTGCCGCCGCGCGAACGCATTTCCACGCCGCTACCGAACTTGCGAACGACCCTCAGCGTTCGCAAGTTGCTCCTTGGTGGCGTCGGTCTGGCTGCCGCGGGCGCCACCGCAGTTCTACTGATGTCCTCTGCACCAGCTCACACAGATACGGGGCGCAAATCGTCGCACCTACCTGCCCAAGTGCAGAGCGCGGTTCGTGCGGTCCCCGCCGTACACGAGCTGCCCGTTGCGGCGCGACAGCTTTCCGACGCGAGCTCATCGCCAGCGCCGATTGCGATGCCGAAGCAAGCCACTGCCCCGGCGGACGAAGATACGGTAGAGGTGGCGATCAATATCAAACCGGATGGGTCCACCTTCTACTATAAGGGGAAAATGCTGGGGAAGACGCCA
>JBLNFG010000897.1:0-4716 GCA_050263495.1 Myxococcales bacterium
AGTTGAGCCGCGCCCGCCACAGGCTTACCGCGCGGCAGCGTGCGATAATCGGCTCCGATGAACGTTGCCATCCTTGGAATCTCGTCAAACCCAACTCGTTATGCCTATCGCGCCGCCCAGCGCCTACTAGAGAAGGGGCATAGCGTGTTTGGAATCAATCCCAAGCTCCCGAAACTAGAGCATGTCACGGTTGTCGCTCAAGTCTCGGAGCTGCCCGCAAACGTGCACACCTTGTCCGTGTACGTTAGCCCCGAGAAGAGTTTGGGCCTGCTTGCGGCAATCGCCCAGTACGGGTTCTCTCGCGTCATATTCAATCCTGGATCTGAGCAGCCCGCTTTGGCGCGAGAGCTGGCCCAGGCTGGGGTCGAGGTTGTTGAAGCATGCACGTTGGTGATGCTGTCGACCGGGCGATTCTGAGCAGACGCATCGGGGCATTGGCTCGGAGTGAGTTGCATTGTTCGACTCCACAAAGGCAAGTTTGAATCGCCCCAATAGTTGCCCCACGGCCTCACGGGCATTCATAAACCATCGGTCAGCTGTGGATTAGGTCTGGTCGTCGTCTCGTCGAGGTAGGACCGGCCCTGATCGCAGCAATTCCGCACGTTTCCTCGACGAGGTCCGAACGGCAGGCGCTTCTGCGCGTTTGCGTCGCATCGGTGCGCGCCCGGTGCGGCTTTGACTCAAGAGATTCGGGGCACATTGGACCGGGGCGGGGCATGGGCATCGAACTTGCTGGTTCCTTCGGGCCAGCTGTTACGCCGTCAGTGCTTTCCGGGGCTCGTTTCAATGCATCCCGTTGGTTGGCTGAACGTTCGTCGTGACTGATTTGTCTCTTGGCGGGCAACCATGAAGTTGCCTGACTCAAGGAGCCGAATTGATGCGTGCTATCTGTGCTGGAAATTTGCGGTGGTTAGGAACTGTGCCCCTCATTCTTGCCGTTGGCTGCAGTTCGAACGGCAATGATCCAGGCAGTGCTGGTGACACCAGTTCAACGGGCTTGCAGACGGATGCCGAACACGCAGGGGGAGCTCAAATCAAGGGCTCACGGGCGGCCATCGGCGGCAGCTCCACAGAACTTGCCAGCAACAAGTCCTCTGGAGGTACGCAAGCCAGGCAGGAATCCTCTTTTGGTCAGGGCGGCGCGGCCACATCCATGGGCGGAACGTCTTCGCTCGGCGGTTCCGAAACCCGCGTATCGAATGGGGGGACGCGCAATGAATCTAGCCGTGCGACTCGGAGCTCCGCGGGCGGCAAAGCGCCCGCCTCCGGTGTTCCGAACGGTGGGGCAGCGAGCGGTGGGAAGTCGGTGACCGGCGCAACCAGTTTTGGTGGTGCAACAGCTGGCGGGAAGTCAGGAACTAGCAGCGGTGGGTCGGCGAACGGCGGAAATTCACTTACTGGGGGAGCCGTGGGGCGAGGTGGGGCTTCGTCGAGCGTCGCTATTGGTAAAGGGGGAGCTACTGCGGGCGGCGGAGCCAAGCCGATCAAGGTTTTCATTGCAGGGGACTCGACTGTTCAGAATTGCAGTTCGAGCTGCCCTTGCGGGTGGGGGAGCCAGTTCGACGCCCTATTCAATAGCAATGTCACCGTGGTCAATAGTGCGGTGGGTGGCCGCAGCATCCAGACCTGGCTCTACGATGGGAACGTCAGTTCCGCGATGGGCGCAAACGGGGAATGCACGCTGACGTCGACCACGTATAACGCGCGTTGGACCGCTATGACCAATGCCAGTACGGGGATGAAGGCTGGCGACTATCTCTTCATTCAGTTCGGGATAAACGACGGCGATTCAACGTGTCCGCGCCACGTTGGTTCCGCGCTGTACAAAACCTACCTTGCTGAGATGGCAAAGGCCGCCAAAGCCGCGGGCGCACAGCCGATCTATCTCACGCCGGCTAGCATGATCAAGTGCAGCGGCGGCACAGCCGTGGGCTCACGAGGTTTCTTGACAGAAACCAAGGAGGCGGGAGCCGCGAATGAGGTCCCTGTAATCGATCTGCACCAACTGAGCTTCGGCTTGTACAATCAGCTGAAGCTGTGTCCTGACAGCGGCGACTACACGAGCACGACCTCAGCGGTTGGTAAGTTCTTTTGCGCTGATCACACGCACTTCGAGGCGGCAGGTGCCGCTCAAATTGCGAAGCTTGTTGCCCAGGCACTCAAGGACCAGAACATCCCGCTCGCAGAGTACCTGCTCTAAAGCAGTCCAAAGCGGTTTCAGCGTGAGCTGTATCACGGTGGGTACTCTGTTTGTGCGAGCAACGCACGCAGCTCGAATGGGGTGGTTACTCCCTTAGAACGGAACCCCGCGCCTTGGATACTTCACGTGCGCCGGATGATCGCGCGCCCATCACAGCAGTGTCTTTCAGTCGGGTTCGGCCCCTCGGGGTCTCTTATAGTGCAGTGGCGAGCCAACATCCGCTTGCCGCCCATCGGCGGGGCACATCCGACAAAACCGCAGCTTCTAGCGATCCTGGTCCGACAACACTGGGAGCTGTACCCTGGTCGTGGCACCCCCGAAACGCGCAAAGCAACCTCTCGCCCGACTCCTCACCACAACGTAGGCCGCAAACTCGCCTTGAGCGATTGCCACTGTTCGTCATGCTGTACGGTTCATGAGCAAGCTCACCGTCTATTTCCGTAGGCCTGACCATTGGCATACCAGCGTACACGTCCATCTCTTCGGTGCTCAACCAACTAGGCCCGATACCGTTTGGCCCGGGCTGCCCATGATGCAGCTTGATGATCTGTGGTACGCCCTAGAACTTGGCGAGCTCGATAGCGTGAGTTTGGTGTTCAACGACGCCCACGGCGCTCAGACGGAAGATTTGCGGACGGATCATACTGGAGCTTACGACGTAGGGCTAGGGTGGACGAACGTAACTCCAAAGCCCCAACCCAATCTCGACTCAGCAGTTCCCCGTTCTTCAGAGCCTCTACCGGGACGGGATGCTCCTCCGACGGAAGGCGATGTCACCGATTTCCGCGCCGAGACAATCTATTTTCTCATCACGACGCGTTTCTACGACGGCGACCCCGGAAACAACTACTTCTGTCGAGATCGAATCGAGTTCGACGCTCAGGGCAACCCCGTGGATCCACATTGGCGCGGCGATTTCAAAGGCCTGATCGAGCGCCTCGATTACATTCGCGATCTCGGCTTTACTGCGATTTGGATTACCCCACCAATCGAGAACCGAAGCGGCCTCGATTACCATGGCTATCACGGTTACGATTGGACGCGGATCGATCCCCGGCTTGAGTCCCCTGGCGCAAGCTATCAGGATCTCATCGATGCAATGCATGCTCGGGGCATGAAGCTGATTCAAGACGTTGTGGTCAATCACTCCTGCCAATACGGAATTCGTGGACGCGTGTTCATCGATCACTTGCCGGTCAAGTACTTCGTCCCTCAGGGCAAGGCGCCGGGACAGCATCATCACGGCCCTTATCGCGGAAATTTGGGCTGCTACACGCACCCTTTCCGGGAAGACAACGACAACCCCGTGGCGCCCCCCTGGTTTCGCGAACGACAGAACTCTGACGCGGAGGGACTAGTCCCACTTGTCGATCCGAAGACGGGTGTAACGGTTCCGCGCCCAGGATACGATCCGGGGCGTTTCTTCGGAGTGGATCCGCGTGATTTGGATCCGACTTGGTATCACCAGGATGGGTTCATCTGTGGCGGCGACTGGGAGAGTCGCGCACTGCAGACCCGACACATCGCGGGCGACTGCATCGATCTCAACACCGAGAATCCAACCGTGAGGACGTATTTGGTCAGCGCGATTGAGCGTTATCTAGATATGGGTGTTGACGCCTTAAGAATCGATACCGTGAAGCATGTCGAACGCGACGTTCTGCTTGAGTACGTGAATGCATGGAAGAGGCACAAACCAGGGCTGTTTGTGTTCGGGGAGAATCTGGTCAAAGGGACTGGATACGGTGATCTATTTGGCGACGACAACGGCCCATCCTTTATTCGACCATGGTGGTACACTCGCCTCGGGCACGACGAGCGGGATCCGAACTCCGGCGGCGATTCGGGCTTCTCAGTACTGGATTTTGGTCTGTTCTCCACGTTTCGAGACAATCTCGGTCGCGGCAACTTCGAGGGGCTGGGGCGTGTGTTCTCGCGCGACTACATCTATGGAGACTCGACCAAGCTCGTCACATTCCTACAGAACCACGACGTTGGCCCGGACAACGACTTCCGGTTTCGGTTCAGGGGCGAAACGTGGATGGCTGCGGCAGCGTACAATCTCCTTTGGACCGTGCGAGGGATTCCGTGTCTTTACTACGGTGAGGAAGTGGAGTTCATGAAGGGCGCGCCCCAGGACGTGATCGGCAATGACGATACCTTGAGCTCCACGGGACGGGCATACTTTGGCGATCACTTGACGCCTGATCGTATCGAGGAGACGCGGCGCCACCCGCTATACCAACACATCCGGCGGCTCAATCGAATTCGCCGGGCTGTGCCGGCACTCCAAAAAGGCGAGATGAGTCACGTCGACGAGCAAGGGCATGCGATTAGCTTTGTACGCAGTTGTGACCATCCCACGAGTTATGTAGCGGTGGGGCTGACTATCGGTCGAGGTCAACACTTCTACATTCAAGGGCTGCGCAATGGCAGCTATCGCGATGCCGTAACGGGGCGAACGATCCAAGTGGGGAATCAGGCGCTAGAATTTGATGTCGCGGCGAAGTCCGCAG
>JBLNFG010000898.1:0-3831 GCA_050263495.1 Myxococcales bacterium
GCGCAACGTCAGTGGAAGCTCGAAGGGCATTGTCCGAGCCACACACCGAGAGCGCATACACCTGCGTCGCCCCTTGAACCGAGAATACGAGCTCGTCGCATTCGGAGCTGGGACCCTCCGCAATATTCGCCGCTACGGGATCGCCGATGATTGTTCCTAGACCTGGAGGGATAACACCGAGCACCGTATCCAACTCGGCTGGGGTGACGTTGCCGTTCCGATAATGAAAGAGAATCTGCTCGCCGAGCAGCTGCTCCGAAACGCCGCCAACTCGAATCATTCGATAGCTCGCCTCGAGCGGGAGCGTCATGTACGGGTACGGAATCGAGGAGATTTGGCCGGGTTGGTTCGCGACGAGCGTCGCGAGGCCATATAACGTGCCGCCAACGATCTGTTGGCGCATTGAACTAGTGTCATTGACCGTAAGACGCGCCATGCTCGGCGAGTTCAAGGGCGTGAAGGAATCGAAGGCCGGGGTTGCGCGTCCGTTCGTATCGAAGAACAGAACTTGGGCGCTCGAGTCCCAACAGTCCTTCGCATTACCGAGCGCCAGCAGATCGTCTCTTCGATCACCGTCCAAATCTCCAAGCTGAAGCGCTCGCGCCTCGACCGCGACGAACCCACCCCACGGGGTGTACCTACCAGTCCCTTTGCGACAGATACCGAGGTCTGGTCCACAGCTCATCCCTTCTGGGCAGCCGAAGGCTTTGCCGGTTGCGGGATTCGTTTGCTCCGCACAGGAGTAGCGGCACTCATTCGCTTGCCCCGCCGGTACACAGAAGTGCCCCTTCCTAGTGTCGGCGTAACCGTCGCAATCTTCGCCAGCTTCACGCACGCCGTTGCCACAGACGTTGGCCGCTACGGTTGGCAGATCCTTGCAGCCGATTAGACCGAGGATTGTGAACAGGACGGCGCCGACACGCTTCCGGTTTGGTCGACGCTGCGGCGAACGTTCCACCATAATGCCTGATCCTCAGTACGGGTTCTCAAGGTCGCGCGAGACTTTGCTCGAGGAGCGGGCTTTGAGCGGGGGGAGCACTACGTTCAAGGTACGATCTGCATTCGGTATGAACGTGATAGTTTGTGATTGATGGCGCGGCAACTTTACGACCAGTGTTTGCGCGGTTTGGCTGGTTGGCACGCGTATTGGGCCGGGAGCAGTCCCAACACTCTTCTCGTCCATGTAGAGTTCGGCGTGCGGTGGTTGTGTATTGACGGAGATGGTAACGGACGCAACTGCCGCTGCGGGGGGCCCGCCCGCGTCCACCAGAGAAGGGATTGGTGAGGCGTTCGGGGTGATCGTTGCCCTAGGCGCAACGTGCGCGGCCATGCTCGGAGGCTGGAGCGAGAGTTGTCGGAACAGCACCAAAGCAAGGCCAGCCAGAACGATCGACGTAATGGGCCACAGCCAACCCCGCCGCGCGTGCTGCGAATCGGAGCGAGACCGCGTTGGCGTACGCTGCAGCTTGGTTACGTCGATTGGCGCCGGCAACGCTTGCACGCGCTCCTGCGCCAATTCAAGCAAGAGCGGCGGCGCCAAGATCGGGGTCAACGGAGGTTGGTTCGTGTCACACTCAGCAGCAGCATTTCTGAGGTGTTCGAACGCCTCCAGGATCGTCTGCGGGCGATTCTCCGGCATTTTCTCGAGCATCTTGAGCAGACTCTCGTCGATCGCGGGCCCCAGATCGGGCCCAACGCTCGAGAGCGGTACCGGGGGAGCGCTCACGTGCGCCATCATCAATTCGAGGGCCGTATTCGCATCGAAGGGTGGAACCCCTGAGAGCATGTGGAACGCCATGCACCCGAAGGCGTACACATCCGTGCGCGGATCCACCTCCGTTCCTCGGCATTGTTCCGGCGACATGTACCTTGGTGAGCCAATCGGGGTTCCACTTCGCGTCTTATGGACGGGCAGGGCTCCCGGTGACAGCAGCTTGGCCATGCCAAAGTCGAGAATCTTCGGATGCACCAGGCCTTCTTCATCAAGAGCCAAGAACACGTTTTCCGGTTTGAGGTCGCGATGAGCGATACCTGCGTCGTGAGCGGCTTGGAGCGCCTTGGCGATCTCCGACAGGATCGCCAACGTCTCGCGCAACTCTAGGCGCCCAGCGCGCTGGATGTATGCATCTAAGGGAACCCCCTCGAGCAACTCCATGACGTAGTATTGGCGCTGGTCTGCAAGTTCACCGAACGAGAAAATGTCGACGATATTCTTGTTTCGGATTTGATTGACGGCTCTTGCCTCCGCGGCAAAGCGCGATGTGACGCGCTCGTCGGAGGAGTACTGAGCGTGCAAGACTTTGACCGCGGCGCGCTTCCCGATCACCGGGTGCAGCGCTTCATAGACTGCACCAAATCCCCCTTCTCCGAGCTTGCGCACGATGACGTATTCACCGACCCATTCACCCTGTTGGAGATCGGGGGAGATGGATTCGGACTTCGACCCTTGACCAGGGGTCGTGAACTCGGAAGGATTCACGTTCTTGGGTGCGCTGGGGCCCCGCCAAATCGACACGCGGGCGAGTATAGTCGACGCGACTTTTGCGTCGATAGACCTCCTCCAGTTGACCAGCGGTTCTCGGTGCAGCCGGACATCTGTCTGTGAGTCGGACAGATGTCCGGTAACCGTGTGCCGCACCGCTGCTGGTAGGTCCAAGCCCATGTGCATGCGGCGAGCGCACGCCCGCTTTGGGAACGACCTTGCAGCGAGTCCTATGCGAGCCCGGTCTCGGCACGACCCTTGCTGCACTATTCGCTGGACATCCGCCGGTCTCTGAGTGTTTCTGGCGATGGCCCCAAGGACAGATGTATCTCTCAAAACGCGTGAATGGAATTGTCGGCTTGCACATCACGTGCGGAACGCTGTTCAGCGCCGTCGCGGCCTGGGCCGCTGAGCCGCACGAGACGTCCACCGCGACGGACAAGCCATCTGCATCCTCGTCAGCCGCGGCACCCGCAGAGGTCACAGACGAGCAAGCCGCACTCAATTCGCCATCATCCGCAGACACTGCGCAGCGTCCGGAGGTTGCAGTCTCCGCGGGCGCGCAACCGCCCTCTTCCCCAAACTCAGTGGCAGCCTCTCCGTACGGCGAAGCAGCGGTTGCTGTGCCGTACAAGCCCCAGCGCTCGGATGACGTGCCCGCGACACTCCTCGACTCGCACTCCGATTACTCTATCGGTGGGTTTGGCGGACTCGGAGTGATGTACACCAGGTTTGGCGACGGTGATCGCCCATTGGTGTGCGGTGAGGGTGCGGTCATCATCGATCACGCCTTTACACTGGGCGGCGGTGGTTGTTGGATTCCAGATGAAATGAGCGCCGTTGATCTCGGCGTATCTTCCTCGAACGCGAAGGACCGGCTTCAGTTCGGCTATGGCGGCGCTATCGTGCGCTACCACCTTTTTTCGCGACGCGTTACCAACTTGGCCATAGGTGCTCTCGTTGGTGCAGGCGGTTTAGTGGTGGGTCAATGGGACACTGCGCCGGATGGCAGCGACGCAGAAAAGCAGAATTTCCGGGTTAAGACTCAAGATGGCGTGTTCGTCCTCGAGCCTCAGATGGCGGGTTTCGCCAACCTCACGCGGTGGCTGCGCGTCGGTGCTGTCGTCGGCTACCGGGTTGTATCCGGAGTTGATCTGCGGGGACTGAAGGCGGCGGATCTGCGCGGTCCAACCCTGGGAGGCCAGATTCAAGCGGGTTGGTTCTGAGTCGTGCCTTGTTGGTCAGTGCGTCGCGACCACGACAACGCCCGCGAATACTATTGGACGGCGTTCGAGCACGGTTCGCAGTTGTTCCCGTGCGTAGTTGGCTAGCTCTTGGGACGGCGTTCG
>JBLNFG010000899.1:0-3333 GCA_050263495.1 Myxococcales bacterium
GTCCGATGATGCTACGCGGAAACCGCGTTATCAAACAGCCACCTTCGTGGCAGTAGCGATTGGAGCTGCTGGGATTTCTGCGGGCACAATTTTGCGCGTTCTTGCATTCAACGAGAAATCAACGATTGACGCGCACTGCGACCAACAGAAGTGGTGTGACTCCACGGGGATGAACGCCGTGTCCAAAGCCGATGCTTTGCAGACGCAGAGCACCGTTTACCTGCTATTGGGATTAGCTGCCGTGGGTACTGGTATAGGGCTTGCAATTGCCGACTCTGGCCAACCCGACATCCAGGCGGCAACGTTGACCCCTGTGGTTCTGCCCTCTGGAGCGGCACTTACACTCCGGCGTAAGTTCTAGGATTCGAGCCATGAAGTCGATCACGCGTTGGATGCATCGGATGCTGCCAATCCCATTGCTCAATATCGAGTCTTGGAGCTGTGTGGATGTCGATGGGTACCGCTTGAGGGGTGACGACGCCCACCTTCGTGAATCTGCGGGGAACGGCGGCGTTGCCGCTGAACAAAGCGCGACGTTTAGCGAAATCGTGGTCGAAGCCGGTACATCACCCGTCGCCAAAGCTGGTGGAGCTCCGGGTGTGGGCGGTACCACTTCGAGGACGACGAAACGAGCGACGGGGAAGGCCGGTTATGGCGGTACCGGGGGGCAGCTGTATGTCGGGGGAGCTACGTCGGCCACAGGCCGCTGTGAACAGATACAGGAGTCGACCTGTGAGCAGATGACCGATCTAGTCCATTGCGAAGGCTTGCGGGGCTGTGAACACAATGTTCGCGAGCGCTGCGTGGCAGTGTTGAAGCGCGCGCTGACCTGCGCTGACTTGAGTCGTACCTATTCCGACTGCAATGCCTTGCCGGGCTGCGCCTCGAGCGGAGCGGGCCGTTGCATCACTCAGTATCGCGAGTGCGTGTCATGGGACCCAATCTCCGTCGTATGTCTCGATGACCGCGTTGAATGCGATCGGATCTATAAGGCAACTGTTTGTGACGCAGCGGGCGAGTGCCGTTGGGTGGGCGAAGACGGCAGTTGTACCGGCGATGCAATCGCGTGTGAGACGTTTACCACAGCCAAGAGTTGCGCTACCAGCTTCAACTGCACTTGGGGCGCCTTCGAATGCTCAGGCGTCCCAATGGCCTGCGAACTACTCACCACGAGTACGGCGTGTCACACAAGCACCAACTGCAGTTGGAGTGTCGAGCTGTAGTTCTAGGGGGTGCCGATATCTCTGCTGCGGCTCAGCCAACCGTGAACCGTTGGGCATTTCGGTTTCTCCGGAACGTCTGCTCACCACGGCGTATCGTCGGCCCCGCGAGGCTGCGCAGATGGGACGGGGCCGGGGAGTGTAGCGGGGGCCTTGGTAGCGCCGGTCGTCCAATGCCGTGTCGACGCCGGCGTGGTGCTGGTTGTGGTTGGTGCCGCAGGTGCACTCGACTCCGTAGGTGCGCTCGACTCCGTAGGCGCGCTCGACTCCGTAGGTGCGCTCGACTCCGTAGGTGCGCTCGATTCCGCAGGTACACTTGGTGTTGTGGTACGTGGCTCTCTGGCAGCTACGTCTGGAGCGGCAGGACGAGCCGGTTTCGCCGGCGCTAGCTGCTCCGAGGAAGGTACGGGCTTGCCGCCGCAGCGCCGACGTTGTGCCCCATTCAGCCGATTCACCCCTCGCGCTGCTGCAATGAAGTCATCTTCTCTGAGGATAAAGAGCTTGCGTCGAGCCTCGGCGTCGAGTTGCTCGGGACCCGAAGGTTGTGTCACCAGCGCTCCTACGACGCTAACGAGTCCAACGGCAACCCCAGTGATGCCGAAAGCGGTCGCTGTCCCGGGCGAACTCTCGGACGTGGCCGCGGCCACGGTGAGGCCCATACCGAGGCCCGCAAGACCTCCAAGGGCCCAATAGCCAGACCGACGAGAAGCATCCTCTACGGGCTGAATTCGCGCTTGATGGCGCCGCCGCAATTGGGTTTCAGCCATCAACGGCCAAAGATCCTCTAACTCCGATGGCTCGTCCTCCTTTAGTTCGAAGACGCCGAGTCCCTCCTGATTTTTGACGTGGATTGTGTTGAACCAAATTCCCGCTGTCATCGCCGTCGAGGTGACCCGAGCCGGCACGAGCTCATGCCAGTTTTCGCGCTCGCATGCCGACCGGGGGGCACCGTTTGGTAAGGATACAGGTGGCCCTATGCGTCCAACCTTCGGCGCCCCACACCCAGCAACCAGGGAACAGAAGAAACTCGCGACAATGAACGCAGTAGTCCGTAGCATTAGCGCACGTTATCTACCCAATCTGCACGTGCGTTTCCAGACAACTCGGCATCCTGGCGTCTCATTCGCCGCCCGAGTACATGCTGGATCCTGATGTTGAGCTCTCGAGAGCCCTGTCGGCCCAAATTTAGCCGTCGGTTTTTCCGCGCCCCGCGCTAGTCAACTAACGCTTGGATACTCCCTAGACCGGAAAACTCCAAAGAGCCAGGTAGGCTTGCCGCAATGCGTCCACCTCGCTCGGGCTAGATGTCCGCTCGCGTCATCACCTGCCGTGCCGCTTGGAGGGCCCGGTTACTACGCCTGCGGGAGTCATGGGTGCGCTTGGAAATGGCCGCGCCGCCCTGACCCAATCTGCTGAGGCAGATGCATGCGCCTCCGGCGTGTTCTCGGGCTTGGTGTGGAATGCGAGGCGGGCGTCCGGCGCCTGTTCGCGAACGGCGTTCACGAGCCGCTCGAAATGGCGAACCATCGGGGGCAGCGTGCGCAGGCCGTGTCTCTCATCAATCGGCCGCCGATGCCAGCATTCCGCGCGGGTTGACGCAGATTGCCACGTCCAAACGCCAGTCGTACTCTTTCAACATTTTTCCAAGTTCCTCGATCAGCGCGTCTACGTCTTGCCAATCGTCTAGGTCGATACTCGCGCCAGCAGGCGCTCGGCATCCGACCGTACTTGCACTCCACGCTGACACGGATCCGACTCTCTGAGCGATCCCCCCAAAGACGTCGTCAGTCTTCACCCCAGGGACATCCTTGGAGCCTGTACCCAGGACCCCGTACGGGCAATCATCAGTGCAGGGCTTGATCACTTCGTAGCCATCGTAGACTCCCGGCTTGGTCTGAACATCCCCAGGAGCACCCGCCACACTGGGAAAGGGCCATTGCCAAGGGTACGGTGCACCGAGATGGTTCGCTTCGCTCTCGCAGCCCAGGCCAAGAATTACCAATAGTAGAGCTGCTCCCCGCTGCGACTTGATCGGATGAACGCCTTGAGGCCATTCCGCTCTGTGCTGCCGGAACGAATTCCTGAGTTTGCCTATTATTGTGCTGGCCATGAT
>JBLNFG010000900.1:0-8525 GCA_050263495.1 Myxococcales bacterium
AACGCAAGCTTGTGCGTCGTTACCCCGGATCCCGAGGATCAGGGGATGAAGCAAGAGCTGCAGCTGGTAAGCGGTGCACGGGTGGTACAGACTTTCGTGGGGCGGCCACGCGCAGTAAGAGCTGCGATCTCACGAGCGTATGGCGGTGACATTCACGCCTTCGCGACCCTTGACCGCAACGTTCACCAGCAGTTTTCCACGATGCTCGATGTGTACGAGCGCAATCTGGTCTCGGAAGAGACGCTGACGAGCTCTTTGGTTCAAGGCTCCGAGCATCGCGAACGAGTATTGAGCACAGAGGATCTATCCGCAAACAAGGCTGGTCGGGAGTTTTGGGCGGCTCGGGGCGTCCACATCAAGAGCTATCTCGAAACCCTCAACGTGCTGGTCACGTTGCTTGAAAATAGCCGCGCCGAGCTGCGTGGGCATAGTGCACAAGTGGCCCGGTTGATGTTGAAGATGGCGGAACGAATCGGGCTCCCCGAGTTCGAGCGCGATACCTTCGTGGTGGGGGCATACATTCACGATATCGGAAAGGCGGGGTCGTTCCACCTGACGGCGCTGAACGTGGCCGAGTACGAAGGGCACCGCGTAACGGCACAAAAGCAGTTGACTGCGCCAACGCGGCTGTTCGAGGCGGTTGGTCTGCCCCGCACGATCGAAAGCGGCGTGCAGCTCATGTACGAGCGGTTCGACGGCAAGGGAATTCCGAGTGCCACACGGGGCAAAGACATTCCGCTATTGGCGCGGACCTTGGCTATTGTGGACACGTATGCTGACCTGACACAGAATCCACGTAACCCGTTCCGTCAAACGCTGGCCCCGGCGAAAGCCTGCGAGGTGCTAAGGCGTTATGCGGGTCGGGTGTTTGATCCGAATCTGGTCGACCTATTCAAGATTTTGATGACTGGCGACGATCTGAAGGCCCGGCTCTTGGCGGATCGGCACCGGATCTTGATCGTTGATCCAGATCCGGAAGAAACCACCGTTCTAGAGTTGCGCTTAATCGAGCAAGGCTTCGAGGTGCGGTTGGCTCGCTCTGCCGAACAAGCCAAAAAAATCCTGATGGCAGGAGACATTGCGCTGGCGGTCAGCGAATTGGACATCGAACAGGGCGACGGGTTGTCGCTGCTGGAGGAAGTGCGCAAACAGCCCTGGGGGAAGAAGCTGCCTTGGATCGTGATGACGAATCGCACCGCACGTGGAGACGCGCAGCGGGCGTTTGAACTTTCAGTGGCCGATTACGTAACCAAACCGGTTAACCTCGAGCTGTTCGGCGCGAAGGTGAAGCAGATCCTCGAACGTCAGACTATCACCGCACAGACCCGAGGCGTCACGGGCGCACTCAGTGAAATGGGCTTACCGGAAATCGTTCAGATCCTCTGGCATGGGCGCAAGACAGGCCGACTCAAGGTGCGAACGGGCGCCGATTCCGGCGAGATCCACTTCGTAGGCGGTGAGATCTACAATGCACTTTGGGGGACGCTCCGCGGCGAGGAGGCTTTCTACGGCATGCTGCGTTTGACGGACGGAGAGTTCGCTCTGGACCCCTCCTTCGAAGCACCTCAACGGGTCATCGTAGCCAATCCGGAATCCCTCCTATTGGAGGGCATGCGACTGCTTGACGAATCGACGCGCTAGCGCCGCGCCAATACTTCTCGGAGCTGCTATCGCGAAGAGGGCGGCACTACAACCAACGCACACCTTTGAGCGGTCGGTGTAGGTCGGGCTCACCCTGGGTTGCCAGGGCTACAACTCAACAACCCATTGCCGTGAGATTTCCGAAAACCTGACAGCTGACGGCTATGAAAGCATTGAGGTTTACGCCGTGGATACGCGCGAAGACAGACGATCGAAGGTACTCGCACGGTGCGCATCATCGGATGGATGTCGTGGTTCGAGTTTGATGGCTTGCTGAATGCTAGGAAGCATTGGACATGCGTCAATGGGCCGAATTTACCTCAGGGTAGTAGTCGTGAACGTGCTCTGCGAAGTAGGATGAGGCCGTGGTAACATTGGTAGTGCATTCGAGGAGTGCTGGTACTTGACCAGGATCCCGCCACCGCTGCTCGGCTATAACAACAATGTCCGTTACTTGGGCAGGACGTTTCATATTCAGACGGAGGACTCTGGCACCAAGTACGGGCGCATCATGACGCACCTCTTCGTGGATGGCGGACGCATCGTCAAGAGTACCCGCACCGAATACGGTTCAGTTATCGGTCAACCGGGAATGACCGAGACCGTCCGCCGCATGATGAAGGATCAGCACAAGAATATGTTCTTGGCGCTTCGGGCTGGCGAGTTCGACGAGATCATCGAGCGGGTTACCTCGGGCGCGGCAGTGAGTAACGCTCCCGAACCGGCTATCTCGCGTGTTCCCCAGCTCCGCACAAATGCGTCCTTGCCGCCACTCAGCTTTGCTGCCGGCGAGGAGCCGAGGACTTTACCCGGTATGTCGACCCTCGTGATCGACCGCTCTGTTGCTGCGACGAGTTCGAACCCCAGCGGTGACGCCAACGAGACCGGTTTGGCAGGAAAACGCCCGAGCACATTGCCTAGAAAGGACAGGAGTTCGATCCCGCCCGCATCGCGGCGAGCGTCTGCGGCACCGGCTGCAGCCACCGAACGTACATCCGTCAAGACCAGGGTAGGGGGCGAGCGCATCTCAATCAAGCCAACCGGCGTGCCGTCGGAGCAGCGTATTGCTGCGGCGAGCGCACTCTCCGCGGCGCGGAGATCAAATCGACCTCCTTCGGAACCCGCGCTAATCAGGCCAGCAGCCAACTCCTCCGCCCGTATCCCGATCAAGCCCGGTCGAGGTCTCTCCGAAGAGTTATCAGCGAGGCCAATGGGTGCTTCATCGGGGCGCATTCCGCTCAAGGCAGGTGTTAGCGCAGCATCGGAGCACCTCGTCTCCAAGCCGCCGCTTGCTGCTTCTTCGGAGCGCATCCCGCTCAAGTCCAGTCCCCAGAAGGATAGGCCGTCTGAGCGGCCATCGCGCAGACTCGTCGTAAGGCCTCCAACGCAGACACAAGAAGCCATCGACCCGCGTAGCCAATCCATCTTCGGTGAAGCGACGGCAGGCAAGCAAACGCTGGATGAAGTCATCCTCAGTTTTCTCGAAGACGAAGAGTCCTGAGCGTGAAGGCGCATGAACGCCGCGCACTGCAATGCAGCGCACCGGAGGATTACGGCAACGAGCGGTGACTAACTCGATAAAAGTCCGAGACGCGAAATGCACGCTTGCCTGAGGTTCGGGTTCGTGTCAGGTTCCGGGCCGCCTTAGGCGCTTGAGGGCTCAAACAGCCCATAAGCAGGTCGATCGGCGAGGTAGCCAAGTGGTCAGGCAGTGGTTTGCAAAACCATTATACGTGGGTTCGAATCCCATCCTCGCCTCCAGGGGTTTCTGTAAGCGGACTAGACAGCTTCAGAACGAGATTGGTTGCGCCGCGCAGGCGAAGCCCGCCGCGGGGAGTGCACGACGGGTGTGATGCACGTGAGAACGCGCTGCAGCGGCCAACGACCCGTAACGGATGCATGCGGTGCATGATTCCGTGATTCCACGACGGTCAACGGTGAACCGTTGTGGAAAGGTCGACAAAAGTGGAGCTTTCCACGGACGTCAACGGTGACCAGCGAAGCTGGGCGCGCGCCGCACGAGCCAAGGCAAGTAGCCGCGTAGTTAGGCAGTGAAGAGGCCAGGAGAGCATCAGCAGCTCCACGTCCTTGTAGGCACCTGTTACTTGCGCTGCTTGCATTGGCGTCGGGATTCTAGAACTGCTCGTCGCCAAATCAACGCCCGAGCGAGGTACACGCAAGATAGGGCTGACCGGAGCTGCCGTGCCTACGACTCCGTACCTCCAAGGCACCTGCGCCTTCATGCGCGGCTCGATGCGACGGGCTCTCCTAAGGAGCCGAGCGAGGTCTGCCGCACCGTCGCGGAACATTTTCTGTTCGAGTGCGGCAATGCCCGTTAGACTGCGCGGTGCAGCAATAGGAGCATTGAAGTGTCATCCGAGACTCTCGACTTTTCCATTCGACGTTTGGGCGAACCCAGGTATCGGTCGCCGCTACTACTGTCGACGAGCCTGGACGATTTCCAGGCGAACTACGTGCTCGACACTCAGAAGGTAGTCTACAGCGTCGAGGTGGACGAATCCGTGGTGGGTTCGCCGGTAGAACGCCTTGGCCTCATGGAGAAGGCGGGCCCGCGGGAACACATCTTCTTTGACCCAACTTCGGTCCATGCCGCCGTGCTTACTGCGGGTGGCCTCTGTCCGGGGCTCAACGATGTCATTCGTTCGGTGGTCATGACGCTCTGGTACCGGTACGGGGTGCGCCGCATCTCGGGCCTGCGCTACGGCTACCGCGGGCTCTACTCAGCAGCGGCAGAGGACACGATACCGCTCAGCCCTGACGTAGTTCGGGACGTGCATCGCCGCGGTGGGACTCTGCTCGGCTCTTCCCGTGGGGGGGGAGCTCGGACCAGCGAAATGGTGGATGCGCTCGTCACCAGAGGCATCAACCTCCTATTCACGATTGGTGGCGACGGCACGCAAAAGGGTGCCCTGGCAATTGCGCGTGAACTCGAACGCCGCAACCATCCCGTGGCGGTGGTCGGAATCCCGAAGACGATTGACAACGATCTTAGCTTCGTCGAGCGTTCGTTTGGATTCGAGACGGCCGTTGCCGAAGCGGTCCATGCCGTAGCGGCTGCCCACGTCGAGGCGCGCGATGCCGTTGAGGGTGTTGGCTTGGTCAAGGTAATGGGCCGCGAGTCGGGCTTTATCGCGGCGCACACGGCTCTCGCTCAAAATGACGTAAACTTCGTGATGATTCCCGAGGTGCCATTCGAGCTCAAGGGCACTAACGGTTTCTTGGCGCATCTGGAGCGGCGCCTAAGCGCGCGGCACCACGCCGTGGTTCTCGTCGCGGAAGGCGCGGGACAGAACTTGCTCGAGGATCTGAAGACGACGGATGCCTCCGGAAACAAACGGCTGGCGGATATTGGCTTGTTCCTCAAGGACCAGATCGTGAGCCATTTCAAGCAGCTTGGGCGCGAGGTGAACCTCAAGTACATCGATCCGAGCTACATTATTCGGGGTGCACCCGCCAACGCGAGCGATTCGACCTACTGCGCACGGCTGGGTGGCGACGCTGTTCACGCGGCAATGAGTGGTCGAACCGAGTGTTTGGTTGGACTGGTTAACAACCGTTACGTGCACGTTCCGATGGCGTTGGCTGTTGGAAAGCGCAACGCCGTCGATCCGGAAGGGCCGCTCTGGCGTGACGTCGTGGAGGCAACCGGACAACCACCGCTGATGTGCGGTTAGGCGCCTTCTCTTGAATTTGGAACGTGCAAAGTAGCGGCTGCTCTTGCGCCGCTACTTGCAGGCAGCCATGCACTTGGTCAGTGCTTGTTGGCAGGCTTGGAGCTGTTGAACACCAGCCGCGGCGCATTGCGTGAACGTTGCCGTGCAGGTGCTCATGCAAGCCGGAGAAACTGTCGGGATAGGGGGAATGGCCGGCGTTGCGGGTGTGGCCGGCGCAGTAGTTGCTGGGGACGTGCTTGTTGCTGGCGCGGGGGCCGTTGCGCTGGCAGAGGGCTTCGCGGCTGGAACCTTCCCTGTCGCGCCGGCATGGGCGTGAGGAGTGGCTTGCACGGCGATAGGCGCAGGCGCCGGCGCGACAGCGCCTGCGGTCGTCGCGGGCACTGGTGCATTGATGTTGAACACTGGCGGGGGCGGAGGCGTTACGCTGTTGCTCGCGGCCAACGATGCCGGCGGTTCGTCGTCTTTCTTCTTGAACAGGCTGCAGCCACTCGTGGTGGCCAGAACGAACCAGAGCACCCTTGCGCTGAGAGCACTGAATTGGTGATGCCGATGACCCATGACGCTTCATTATCGGTAATCCAGCTTGCTTGCCAAGAAGATTGCTCGTTCAGGCTGGCAAAGGTGGTCGAAGAGCAGCATCGGTAGCGATTTCGGCCAGTAACACGCAAGAGATGCTTGGCGCGGGCGGCCCGCCTAGCGTAAATGGGAAGCATCCCCACGCGGGGAACAGCTCATGCGACTAGGAATCGACTTCGGAACGACTCGAACGGTAGTGGCCGGATGCGTGAAGGGCCGTTACCCCGTTGCCCAGTTCGAGACCTCGAGGGGCTACGTCGATTACCTGCCGGGAATCGCTTTTGCTCATGGCGGGCAGCTAGACTATGGGTGGGAGTCCCCCAGTGTAGACGGCGCTGGTCAGACCTTGCGATCGATCAAACGTGTCGTGGGACAATTGCGGCCCGACGATCTCGTTCCAGGCCTCGACGAGCAGCGAGTGGCATTGGAGTTGGTGACTGACTACCTGCGTTACGTTCGACGAATGTTGGTGGAGCACAGTAATCTGTTGCTTGACGCAGAAGAGCCGCTCGAAGCCATGGTGGCCGTTCCGGCCAATTCCAACACGGGGCAGCGTTACCTAACCGTCGAGGCATTCCATCGCGCGGGGTTCCGCGTCGTCGGCATGTTGAACGAGCCCACGGCCGCCGCAATCGAGTTCGCGCACGAGAACCTGGGCGGCGTGGGCAGGCGTTCGCCCAAGCGCTACGTCGTCGTGTACGATCTCGGCGGCGGAACCTTCGATACTTCGGCCGTATCCCTCGTCGATCGACGCTTCGAGTTGCTGCGCACGGAGGGGCTGGGCGCGCTCGGTGGCGATGATTTCGACGAAATCATTTTGCAGGTGGGGATTGAACAAGCGTTGCGCGAGGGGCAGGCAATCGATCCGAGTCAATTCGACTCGTCGAGACGTTCACGACTGCTCGAACTCTGCCGCGAGGCTAAGGAAGGCTTGAGCCCGACCAGTCGCAAGCTGCTGGTCGATCTCGCACAGGTATTGCCAGGGACCGCGGCGGTAGTGCTGGACACCAGCGAGATCTACGACCGATGTCAACCGCTGATTGATCGAACGATAGAGCTCTTGGACCGCGTTTTCAGCAGTCTTTCGACGTTCAATATCGATCCCAATAATCCGCGTGAGCTTGGGGCCATCTATCTAGTTGGAGGAGCAACGGCGTTCCCTCCGGTAGGTCGCGCCCTGCGACGGCTACACAAACGAAAGATCCAAATGGCACCGCAGCCGCACGCGGCAACTGCGGTTGGCTTGGCAATTGCTGCGGATCCGGATTCCGGAGTCTTTGTGCGCGAGTCAGTGACGCGCAACTTTGGGGTGTGGCGCGAGGGGGAGGCGGGAAGGGCGAAGGTGTTCGACCCAATCTTGCTCAAGGACACTCGGTCGCCGGAAGATGCGCCCATCGTCGTGCAACGGAGCTACTGGCCTGTGCATTCGGTTGGACATTTGCGATTCATCGAATGCACGGAGCTCGATGCAAATGGGCAACCGGCGGGAGATCTGACGCCTTGGGCCGACCTTTACTTTCCGTACGACCCGAGTCTGCGCGATTTCGAGGATCTCAGCTGCATTCCAGTGCGCCGCACCGATCATCCCGTAGGCGGCGAAATCGTGGAGACATACACGTACTCCGCTGATGGAAGCCTCACCATCACCGTCCAAAATCGCTCGCATGGCTATCAACGGCGGTTTGTCGTTCCCTGGCGCACAGAATCGCGGGAGTAGAATGGGTCATTCGACCGGGTTGCGTCCTAGAGAAGACGACTGCACCGCCCATGCTCGCCTGAAGCATCTCGCGCGAGCCTGGGTTCTAGAGTTGCGCGATGCTTGTGCGCCAGCCCGTCATGCCGCGTCGAGGGCCATACCGAGTAAGACGCGCCACAGGCAGCGACGATTAGGGCACCTTGCGCAGTGGCTCAACGGGCGAATCAGTGGAAAAGGCCGGAGCATCGCGGCCACGAGTGTCGGGACGAATCATGCAATTGTCCGAGATGCGACTCCCGACGCACGGTTCTACAGCGACGTGGGGGTACTACATTCATGAATATTCCGGCGAAGCCTGCCGACGTGTTGGTGATTGGGTACGGAAACACCTTGCGACACGATGACGGATTCGGTCCAGTTGTGGCAGAGAAGCTGCGAGCACAACTGAAGAACTCCCGCGTGCGGATCATCGTGCGCCAGCTGCTCACGGTCGATCTGATTCCCGAGCTCGAACTGGCTAGCTTTTGTGTTTTGATCGACGCGGCCACGACGCGTGACACAGATACGTTTTGGGTGCGAGACATTGCTCCCGAGCCCGTCGAACCAGCGACTCTCGGACACGAGCTGTCGGCGGCGACGCTTCTGGGGCTCACGCTGCAGCTCACGGGCTGCGCTCCGCGTTGTCAGTTGTTCTCGGTCGCTCCGCACTCGATGGAATTGGGCGAGGGGTTGAGTCCAGAGCTGGTCACTCTGTCGAACCAAGTGGTCGATGCGATCACCAGGACGGTCAACGGCTATATTGCAGCGACCGAGTGAGAGCCATCACGCAATGGGGACGCGGCGGCCGTGCCTCGAGGACAGCCTTCAAGGTCCACGGCTTCGACTGGTGGCTTACAGTGCTGCGCCGCTTCTTCCGT
>JBLNFG010000901.1:0-4543 GCA_050263495.1 Myxococcales bacterium
GCCGTTGGACACACGCGCTGCGGTCACCCAATCCCGGGGCCCTTTGACCTTGCCGAGTATCGTGCGGACAAGTCTCAGGGCACCTATCGCGTGCAGGGACAACTCTTTGGCGGTCAGCTGCGGGTCAAAGAGCTTGCTGTGTCACGCCAGAGCAAGAAACACGTGCGCGGGCAGCTCGAACTCGATCGGCTGGAGCTCGGGGGCTTGGCCGAGGTTCTGCCCGCGGAAAAGCGGCCCGAAAAGCGCACGGCTGGGTTCATGACAGGGCGTTTGGTGATCGAAGATCTCCCGCTGGATGCTCCGACGACAGCGCGTGGGCAGTTCCAGCTCAACGAGATGAGCGTCAGTCACGGCGAGCTTGCTGCCCGAGTGATGCCCAGCGGTGGGCCGATGCTGCTTGCCAATGGACGCGTCGAAGTCCCGGGGCTTGCCGTGCTGTCAGGGGTAGGGGGACGGTTGAACGCTGCGCTCGACGTCGCCGGTTCGCTCGATGCGATTGACAGCAAGCCGGAGATACATGCGACGATGCAGCTGCGTCCCGTCGATCTCGAGCCACTCGCGACGATGGTTCCGGGGGTAGAGCGCCTGTCCGGGGTGCTCTCTGGCGCGGTTCGGATCGATGGCCCCTTGGCTGCACCGAAATCGAAGGGGCTGCTCGGCATTCAACACGGCGAGGTCGAACTCCGCAATTTCGAGATGCCCGTCACCGGCATCGAGCTGCAGCTGGCTTTGTCGGGAAACGAGTTGCGTATCGAACAGGGGCAAGCCCGGATTGGCTCCGGCACGATCGAACTCCAGGGCAGCGCACCGGTTTCGGGGCTAGAAGTCGGAATGGCTCGGGTTGAGCTTAAGGCGCGCAATCTCGTGCTTCCGGAGCGGTTGGGCGTCAAAGGTCTCGCGGATGCAGATCTCGAGACAGAGATCGATCCGCGCAATCCAGAAGCGCGCCCACGGGTGACGGGGCAGGTGTGGCTGGACGGGCTCGAGTACAGTCGACCCGTGACGATGCGCGCCGATGTCACGACGTTGACGCAGCGCGGCCGACGGAGCTCCGTCGAAAGCTACGATCCGAGCGATGACGTACTTGACTTCGACTTGCAGATCTACGCAAGGCACCCACTACGGATCAGAAACGGTCTGATCGAAGCAGAACTCGCGCTGGACAAGTCTGGTCTGCAGCTGATTGGAACGAACCAGCGCTTTGGGATGCGCGGTAGTGTTCGAGCCGTGCCGGGGGGGCGCATCTCGCTGCGGCAAAGTGTGTTCGAGATCCGCGAAGGCAGAGTGACGTTCGACGACACCTCCCGCATTTTGCCGCGGGTCGATGTCCGCGCCACGACGGACTTTCGTCGCTACACCAGTCAGGTGAGTACAGGGTCGTCTTCGGCTTCAACCAGTGGATCATCGGGGGGCAACGTGGCGGGTGCCGCCGGAGGTCAGTGGCGCATCACGATGCATGCGCATGGCGATGCCGATCAGTTGCGCATCGACCTCACGAGTGATCCCGCTTTGTCGCAGGACGACATTTTCTTGCTGCTCACGATTGGTGTGACACGCGCCGAGCTGAGTCAAGCACAGAGCGCGAGCGTCGGCTCGAGCGTCGCTCTCGAAGCGCTTGGCACGTTGAGTGGCGCGGATCGCGCAGTGACCGAAACCATTCCGTTGATCGATGATTTTCGCTTTGGTTCCGCCTATTCAGCCCGTACGGGGCGGACGGAACCAACCGTTACCATTGGCAAGCGCCTGGCAGATCGAATTCGCGCCAGCGTCACCAGTGGTCTGGCCGAGACGCGCGAGGTACGCTCCAACATCGAATGGCGGCTCAACCCCCGGCTGAGCGTTGAAGCCAACTACGACAACGTGAATGACATCTCGATGTCGCAGCTCGGCAACCTCGGCGCGGACGTACGTTGGCGCGTCGAGTTTCGATGAGTCCACGGATCAATTTCCAGCTTGTTCCACACGTCGAACCCTCATCTAGGTGCGATCGGCGACCATCGAGCCGGTGCAGTGAACAAGTAAATATCTATTCTAAGAGTGATGACCGTCACGCCCTCTGGCGCGCTGCCCTCGTTGGCTGGACAGGAGGTGCTCCGTATTATTTGACCTTGTCCCAAGCTGGTTTTGAACCCACCGCGCGCCGGGGTGCAGCCCAGAGAGCACGAGTTCCATTGCGCACTCGAATTGAACGCCGGAAAAAACCCGCAGTTTTGCTTCGTGCTGCCTAGACGGATTCCGCCACGGCGGGCCAGATATCACCGCGGAATCGACGCATTGATTTTTGGACCGCGCCTGCTGTTCTTCCACACTGCGTGGGGTCCTGATGACAATTCGTAGTATTCGTGCGGTATGGCGAGTTTGGCGCGTCGCATGATTGCGGGTGTTGTAGGGGCAACGCGTTCACCATTTGTATGGCGGGTACTACGAATGGCACAGCGGGTTGTTCGATGGAGCCTAGCTCGCATATCGGACAAAGACCGTTTGCGAAATGCGCGGATTCAGGGAGACTATCCGCAATGGCGACTTGGCCAAGTGGCTGTGGCTCTTGTCGCTTGAATCGTTTCAGAATCTGAGCTTGGACGGCAGCGCTACTCAAGGAGCAACTAACATGTTTAGCAATCGGCAATGCCTGACCTACGCGGCTGCACTCGCCGCACTTCTCGCTGCAAGCTGTGCCAAACAGACTGACGACGAGGGAGAGGGTGGTGGCGGCAAGAAGGGCGTCACTGCGCCCAGCATCTTTGGCGGGAACGGCTCGGATAATCCCGGTGGGAACAATCAATCCACAGACTCAACTGCAGTCGGGCAGGCCACGCCGGTTTCCGACTCGGAGTGGAAGCAGATCCAGGATTCGGCATGCAATGCTTGGGCAATCGAGCCCGAGTCTGCGCCCGCCAAACTGCAGCTCATCGTCGATGTCAGTAGCTCGATGAACCAAACCGCCAAGGGCACGAACCGAAGCAAGTGGGAGGTCACGCGCGACTCGCTGCTCGAAGCCATCTGCGGCGTGAGCGGTCCTGGTCTGGCCAACAACACTTCCGTGGGGCTGACGTTCTATCCCTACAAGGTCAACGAGCAGGTGTCGCGGACGGCGACCACCATGGACCAATGCATCGACTTTGCCGGTAGTACTTCGATGGCTCAGCTCCAAAGCGGAGCGGGTTCGCAGCGTGAGAAGTTGCGCGCCGCCTTCACGGACGTCGTGCTCGGGCGCGGTACGCCCACTGCAGACGCCTACGATTACGCACTGAATCAGATCGCCCTCTCGGCAGAGCAACAGGCCGTTCCCGGAGACACCTACTTGCTGCTGATTACCGACGGCAGGCCTACCCTCTATCACGGCTGCTATAACCCCGCTGGGACGCTGAGTGATCTCGAGGGTGACGAGGTCGTCGCCGAGGTGCGCGCCGCATGGCTTGAACACCAGGTGAAGACCTTCATCATTGGCTCACCTGGCAGCGAGGGCGGTCGCAACTGGCTCTCTCAAGCCGCCTACGAAGGTCAAACCCCAAAGGCGGGTTGTACTCCAGGTGCCGCAAACGGACCCTACTGCCACATGGACATGACGCAGGAAGCGGACTTCAGTCAGGCACTGCGTGACGGATTGAACCAGGTAGTGGCGGCGGTTTCTGGCTGTAAGTTCACGGTCCCGAGCCAATCAGCAGATGGGAAATACCAGGTGGATCCCAACCAGATCAGCCCCCTCATTGCCTATGGTGACGGCAGTCGTGAACTGATTTGGCGACACAACAACGAGAGTCAAGCCTGTGATCAAGGCTTCCGGCTGCTCAACAACGGCGCGCAGGTGGAGCTCTGCGACGGCACCTGCAACAAGTTGATGAATGATCCGAAAGCCAAGATGCAGCTGCTCTTTGGCTGCCAGCCCATCGACGTCCAGAACACGATCTTGTAGGCGATTCGAGCTCCTCAGTCAGACACGCCGAACGCGCGAGAGGCCGCTATCCCGACGGGTAGCGGCCTTTTCCGTATTTGCGACGAACAAACCATCTGAGGCATCCTCGCAGACTCCATCAACCCTGGACCGACATGCCGATGCCCCTCGATGAGCGCGCCGATTACCTCGTCCGCCCCATCCCCGAGTCTTCCGATCTTCCGCACTTCCTGTGCCATTTTTGCTGTTCGTCGGCCCTCCAGCAACACCGTTGCGCGATGTTCTCTCTAGAAATTGAGGGGAATTCTTAAGAAACCATCCCAGGCGACTAGGACCGGCAATGGTCGAGCTCGTCTGAATCCATCGCTGTGCGCTGAATCCGTCGCAGAGCGCTGAAGCAGGTGCAGTCGCTGACGCAGATGCAGTCGCTGAAGGAGGTGCAGTCGCTGATCAGTCGCTGACGCAGATGCAGTCGCTGACGCAGATGCAGTCGCTGACGCAGATGCAGTCGCTGATCAGTCGCAGTTCGACTAGTGCCGCTCGCCGGAAGTAGCGCCGGGGTTTGTTGTGACTCCATGGCGGCACTAGGCGACCGCGGAGCGGGCGCGGGGTTCGGGGTGAAACCCCGAGAAAACGAGGAGGGCCGCGGCG
>JBLNFG010000902.1:0-3071 GCA_050263495.1 Myxococcales bacterium
AACCTCTCCCGTCAACGCGACCACCGAGGCAAACGCTCCAGTCGGCAACTCTGATCAAGAAACCTCCGATTGCTCTTCCGGTGTCTTCGTCTGGCCAACGCCTGGTGTTTCAGCTGCGGCCGCATTGGTCTACGCAGCAACCTCACCAGCATGCCAGACAATCGCCAGGCGTACAATTGAAGCGAGCGTCAGCGAGCCACGCCTGGCGATAGCCACAAACCTACTGGAAACCAAGGCCGACTGCTGCAAACACGAGTTGGACCGCTCTCACCGCAACTCGTCGCCAGATTCAAATCCGGAAAATTCGAATACTTCGATACGGTGCGGCAAGTCGGCGCATGTCGTCCTCGTCACCGGTTGCTATTACGGCCGAATCATAATCCAGCGCGCTTGCGACGACGAACGCATCGACGGCGTGCGCTGATGAAAGCTTCGCTTTCTGGAGTATTCCGCCAGCGCGTTGCGCAATGCCACGGGTCAGGTCGCTGACCACAATCCCCTTTCCGAGAAGCAAGCGATTGATGGCCGCGTCAAAGCGCGAGCCGCGACACACTTCGGCAAGTACTGGCGAAGGGACACGTACCAAGGCTCGACGCTCGCAGGCTGTTGCGAGTATCGCTCTTGCTCGATCCGCCAACACACCGCGCTCCGTGGCACGGACCAGCGAGTTGACCGCCTCCGAATCCAGAATCAGCGCTTCGGCCATGCACGCCTTGCCTTAGACAATTCCGTTGCGGACACCGGGCCATGCAGACCGTCGAGTTCGCCGAGGAAGGTCTGCAATTGTTCGCGTTCGAGTTCATGAACCATCGCTCTAGCGACGAACCCAGACAGCCCACGAGCTCCGACTCGCCTGCGGACAGCGGTAGCCAGGTCCATCGGGATGCTGACAGAAAGCTTGGCGGCGGTTTGAGGCATGTGAATTCCTACCATAGTAGGAATAGCGCCGCAACGGGCTGCCGAGGTTGCCAGCACCAAGCCGAGAACGCCTGCGATTCGCGTGCAGAGTAGCTATGGCAGCTCGTCCGGCCTTGGGGTTCGAGTCTCGGCCACGAAACGCTCCTCGCATGCTCCACGGGCCGCGAAATTCTTCCGAGCCTCGGCTAGCGAGAGACTGCCATTTGAACCCCCGCGGACAACGTGCAGCTCGACTTCGTCTTGGCCGTCGTCCTCCCAGAAGCAAACAGGGCAGATCTCGTACCCACCACGCTCCTCAAGCGTTAAGTGGCGACAACAGGGGCAAGCATATCGTCGTCCGTCAATTTGCCCAAGATGGACGGAGTGTTGATGTCGTTGCTTCCAGTATTCACTAAGTCTCGTGGTTCGGGAATTGTCGTTGTTCATGCCGGATTGATGGACACTGCTAGTCGGTCCAACGGCATTGCTTCACCCGCGGCCGCGTCAGACCCGCAGGCACGCATCATGTTGCCATAACCAGCGCCAGCCGTATAATGGTTGCGCAGCCACGGCTGGCGCTGAGCACGGATCCAGCAGAAAACAAGGCCGCCGGGTGCAAGCAAGAGTTAGCCTGCTTTGGGCTTCCTTGATGGTGGATTTCCTTGGCCAGCCTGGTTTCTGGAGTTCCAGCGCCGTACTCATGTCGGACCTCGTCCTCTTGCCTTTCCCAGTCGTTTGGCACCCGCGACGTCGGGTCGCTTGCAGCCCGGGGGATTGATATCGCAAGTGAAACTGTGGCGGCCCTTCTCGGCGCACCGGGTAGTTGCGTTCGATGGCAGGCAACTGCCGATTGGTCGGTAAGCCTCACCGTGCTAGCATCTCGGGCATGAGACGGGCGTCGTGCATAATCGTAGTGGCGTTCGCGACTTTCTCTACTTTCTCTACAGGTTGCAGTTCGAACGGCGCCACTGTGCACGACAAATCCGCGCATGCGCCGTGCGATCGTCGCATCGACATTTGGGAGCCGAATTCGCCAGGGATTTGTTGCGTGTACACAGAAATTGGGGAAAGAAGAGTGACTTGCAGCGGATTCTCCCTTTCTGAGTGCGACGCCCAACTCGTACACTGGGCATGTCAGCTTGGGGCAGATGCGGTGGTGGCGGATCCGCCAGTTCAGGGTGCGGTCCACAACAAGTGGCAATGGGGCAAAGCCAGCAGAACTGGTCGTGCGATTCGCTTTGGTGCGGACCCGCTTGTCAAAGCAAGCAACTAGCCACCGTTGGGACTGAACCCAGATCGAGCCACGAGCTTCGTCTGCTGGCGGGTGCGGTGAGCTAGATCATCTGACCCCGAAGAGCCGACAGGAGTGCTTCCAGATTTCCGGGCCGTGCAGATTTGATGCTATTGATCGACTAGCGCAGAATATCTGAAGCGGCTTGACACGGCATTGCCTGCACGAACTATCATCTGATGGCTGTTAGGTCGCAGGCGAAAGTGGGCTCCGGCTCAGTGGCAAGGAGCTTGGCGATTGCGTCGACGGCCGCTCCCGGACTGACTTTGGAAGGCAAAACCAACGAGTAGCGCGGAGGCGACTCGTTGGTCAGGTGGACAGACTGAGGATCAAGATCGCACTTTTCGACGAAGTAGTCTTCCAAGTAGTCGTAGAGTTCGTAGTCGAATGTGTCTAGCCAGACGCACCCATCTCGGCTTGCGATACTGACGACGGGGAGCTTCGGCGATTGTGTCGGCATCTCGGGTGATTCGGTCAGGCTAACGCCCTGGGCTTCAGCTGCAAGCGCATCACGGAACGAGGCTCCAGATCAAGGCCAGACATTCCTGCGCTTGACAGCTGCAAGCCATTGTTGGCCAGCCCGGAGCTCGCTCTCAGTCGGCAAGACCGCGCGAGAAATCCTTCCAGTCAAGCTGGTTTGGTTGGCTCGGCGCGAAAGACACCAAGGCCGCGCACGACAAGGCGCGGGTCACTGCTGGAATTCGAGGGACGTGACAGCAACCATGACCGGTGAGCGATGCGGCGCTAGTCGGCAAGACAAGTGCGACAACGTCTTCGGTTCGAAACGCGTCGTCGAGGGCGATGGTCTCGCAAGGTGCCACCAGCAGGCAAGACCGCGCACACCACGATGAAGGCACTAAGTCTCGCGACAACGTTCCAAGCA
>JBLNFG010000903.1:0-15454 GCA_050263495.1 Myxococcales bacterium
GTTCAACTCCTGAGCGACGATCATCGCGCGCGGCTATTGCCGAATCATGTAGACCGAAGCCTTGCCGAACCAACGTAACACAATCGGTTGCTACAAGTCAGCCGGTGCGGGAGCGGGAACGTAGCCGACCGAAGGTGGGGAGACAGGCAGCACGGATCGCACCGATTCCCGTTTCCGCGCCGCAGGGCAGTGCAGTGCAGTCCGAAGCGCGCTCAGTACTGTCCAAATGTTCCGCGGCATTTCCGGACTCATCGCTAGGGTAGCCCAACGTGCTGTTGACGCCGCCTTACGAACCTGCCCATCCAGCCAACGCGTGGAGATTGTTTCTGAACAACAGTGCTCTCGGCTTTCCGTCACCCGCGCTTTGCTCCAGAAGAAGAGGCGACCGTTGATCGCCGAAAGCTCCTGGATATTGCTGTTTGCGCCACTCGCGGAACTTCTACGTCAGCGAAGGCGCCGAACCTCATCTGACGCCCAGCGCACGTCGCACGCGCAGCCAGCGCGCTGCGTCAAGCAGCGTGCCAGTGGGCGATCAACGACGACTCGAATGGCTTAAGAAATTCGAAGTTTGAGCGCGTCAATCAATTGGCGTTCAAGGCTTGTTACGACGCCGACCAACCCCGGATCGGACCACCTTTGAATACCTGTTCCAGTTCTTCTGCGTGCGTTGGGGAGCACGATATCCCTTTACATCCTAGGGAACCAAGTGGCTATTCTGGTGGCCTCGTCGCAGTGCGAGCTTGAGGGAACCCAAAGACATGTTTCGATGTGACGTTGCTTTGCGTCGTGCACCCAACACGAGTGGCTTCGTCCTGCATCAGTCACATCGACCAGGCATTCGAGCGAAACAAGCATCCTCGAAGGCAACAAACCGAAAGAGAAACACCGTGTCGAACAAGACCTTACTCACCATTGGAGCGATTGCGATTTGCGTTGTCTCGGCATCTCCGGCGTTTGCACAAAACGCTCCGGGTTTTGCCCTCAACCGATATCAGCCATCCGAGCGCGGCAGTGACTGGTTCGTGACCGAGTCGCTCGATTTGCGCGGTAGCGGTCGCCTCGCCATAGGAGGCGTGTTCGACTGGGCGCACAAGCCTTTAGCCATCTACGACGAGAACGGTGATTACGTCGTCGCGCCGGTTAAGAACCAAGTATATCTCCACGCGGGTGCAGCGCTGACGCTCGCAAACAGGTTGCGGCTTGCGGTGCACATGCCCTTCTTGGTCAGCAACTTTGGCACGCCCGGAGTCGTGGATGGAGTGGTGTACAGAACGCGCGAAAAGCCTGCAATTGGAGATCTACGCTTGGGCGTCGATGTGCGGCTCTTCGGCGAGTACGGCAGTGCATTCACCACCGCGCTTGGCATTCAATTGCACGTGCCAACCGGCAACCGCGACTCTTACGCTAGTGACGGCAAAGCTCGTCTCGTGCCGCGGTGGATGACCGCCGGTGATATCGGTGCGTTTACCTATGCTACGTTAGTGGCGCTTGACGGTCGGTTTCAATCCAACAATTTCGGGGGTACGGCGTTTGGCTCCGAACTCGATCTCGCGGCGTCCGCGGGTGTTCGCGTCGCAAATAAGAAGGTCGTGCTAGGGCCGGAAATCTGGACCTCTACCGTAGTGAGCGATTCGGGGGATGGATTTTTTGCCAAGAAGGCGACCCCAGTCCAGTTGATTTTCGGCGGACATGCACGGCTTGCCGATTTCATTGTCGGCGCGGGTTTTGGGCCCGGGCTAACGCGGGGGATTGGTGCGCCAGATTATCGCCTGCTCGGTTCACTGACGTACTATCCCGAATTCGTCGAGAAGCAGCCGCCACCACCACCGCCTACGGATCGAGACGGGGACGGAATAGCTGATGCGATTGACGCTTGTCCCGACACGCCCGGACCACAGAGTGACGATCCAAAGAAGAACGGCTGCCCGCCACCGCCGGATCGCGACAAGGACGGAATCATTGACGACCAGGATGCCTGCCCCGATGATCCTGGCGTAGCCTCGGATAATCCCAAGAAGAACGGTTGCCCGAAGGATCGAGACGACGACGGAATCATTGACGATCAGGACGCGTGCCCCGACGAGTTCGGTGAAAAGACGCAAGATCCGGCTACGAATGGTTGTCCGAAGCCGAAGGATACCGATGGCGACGGCATCATCGACGACAAGGACGCGTGCGTATCCGAGCCTGGCCCAGCCAATGACGATCCGAAGAAGCACGGCTGTCCGAAGGTCGTCGTGGTTGCCGGCGAAGTGAAGATCATGGAACGGATCGAGTTCGATACGGCGAAGGCAACCATCCGTCCCGAGAGCGAAGGAATTCTGAAGGCCGTAGCCGAGACTCTGACCAAGCATAGCGAGATCAAGCGCATCCAGATCCAAGGCCACACGGACAATCGAGGCAACAAAGCGATGAACAAGGCGCTCTCCGAGAAGCGAGCGGCGTCCGTCAAGAAGTGGCTCGTTGCGGCTGGTGTGGATGACAAGCGGCTCGAATCCAAGGGGTTCGGCCAGGAGCAGCCGATCGATAGCAACGACACCGATCAAGGTCGGCAGAACAACCGTCGCGTCCAATTCATCATTGTCGAGAAAGCAGACAGCAACACCAAGATTGAGACGAAATAGTCCGCGCGAAGGGGTCGCGGCGAAACAGCCGACACTGACCCACTGCAACTACGCAGGGGGCTAGCACGAGGGACCTGAGACAACTCAGGTCCCTTTGTCGTCGAAAATTCCAGTCGTCTGGCCATTTTCGCCAAACGTGGCCCGTTCGACTTTACCGTCCGTGGTTCGAGTGCTTACCTGTCGGACTCTCGAACCGCCGTGCTGTTTAATACCCTTGCCTACGCCCGTTTCTTCGCGATTGTCTTCGTAGCGAGTTGGATGCTCGTGCATCGACGTTATGCACTGCTGCTCCCCTGGTTAGCGCTGGCTGGTTACGTGGTGTTCGCGCTGGCGGTTCCCTGGTTGAGCCCCACCATTCACGGACAGATCGGGCCGGCATCGCTGCAACAGATCGCAAGTGGCCCAATCGTTGTCGCCTGCTTTGCTCTTTCGTACTGGCTAGCGCGTCGTCACTCTGGCATGGAGCAGCCACGAGCGGTTGCCGTTGGTACTAGCGTTGGGGTCAACTTTGCGGCGCTGTCCTGGTTGGTTTGGACCCAACATCACGTCGATCCGATGACCTTGGCCTGCCGCGAAATGAGGGTGCCAACGCCGTCGCATTCTTGGCTTGGTTGGGGTTTGTTCGTCGCGGCCACGGCTGTAGTGGCAATGGTCGTCCGTGCGCGTCGCGTTCGTCTCGTCTTTCTGGTTGGGGCAAGTTACGTCTTCTATGCGCACTGGGATTACCGATTTTTGCCTCTGATCTGGGCTTCATCGACCGTCGATTGGCTCCTCGGCAGAGCGATTGGTCGGAGTGAAGAGCCTCGCCGTCGCAAGCTTTGGCTCACCGCGACGGTGATCCTGAATCTCAGTGTTCTCGGTTTCTTCAAGTACTTCAATTTCGGCATCGACAACGCGCGGTTGCTTGCGGCCGAGCTCGGTTTGCACATTCCGGAATCCGCGCTGAGGATCGCACTACCTGTCGGGATCAGTTTCTTCACCTTCGAGTCGATGAGCTACGTGATCGACGTCTACCGGCGACAGATCAAACCGCACGAGAGCTATCTTGAGTATCTCGGGTTCGTTGCCTTCTTTCCGCACCTTGTCGCCGGACCCATTGTCCGTCCCCGCGATCTCTTGCCGCAACTGGCTGGCCCTGCGCGCGCAAAGCCGGATGAGATGAGCGATGGTTTGTTCCTGATTGCCACCGGGCTGCTCAAGAAGGTCGCCATCGGCGACACGCTGGCGATCAACATCGTCGACCGCGTATTCGATGCGCCCCTACAGTACTCTGCGCTGGAGAACTATGTGGCGGTTGTGGCTTACGCGCTGCAGATCTACTGTGACTTCTCTGGCTACACGGACATCGCCATTGGCTCCGCTCAGATGCTCGGGATTCGGTTTCCGGTCAATTTCAATGCACCGTATCAGGCCACGAACATCGCTGACTTCTGGCACCGTTGGCACATCTCGCTGTCCACGTGGCTCCGCGATTACCTCTATATTTCTCTGGGCGGTAATCGCAAAGGTGTCGCGCGCACCTACGTCAACAATCTCTTGACCATGCTCTTGGGCGGGCTGTGGCACGGTGCGAATTGGACGTTCGTTGCTTGGGGCGGAATCCACGGCGTGGCCCTAGCAGCCACGCGTGCCGTCGAACGCTGGCGGGGTGAACGACGTGCGCTGGCCGATCGAGGGCTCTTCTTCCGGATCCTCTCGATGTTTCTAACGTTCCATTTGGTCTGCGCGGCGTGGATCTTCTTTCGTGCCGAGAGCTTTTCCAAGGCCGCCCTGATCTTTTCGCGCCTCGCCAGTGCCACGACGTACCATCCAAATCTTCATCCGATTGTGCTCTGGACGATTGCAGCGGGTCTAGTGCTTCATTTCCTACCGACGCGGTGGGATCGTCCATTGCGGGAACGTTTTGTCCGGCTGCCCGCTCCCGCGCAGGGATTCTGCCTGCTCGCTGCGGCGGTTGTTTTGCGGCAGATGGCGTCGAACGAGGCCGTGACGTTCATTTATTTTCAATTCTGATCCGCGCGATCGGACATCAGGGCACGAGCATCACAGCGCGAGCCACGTGGCTCGGAATCCAACAAATGCAACGTGGTGCGGCGAGTCTCAGGGGGCGAGCGCACGCATGCGGCCAAGGACTTGGTACGATTGAGTGGGTGTTCCGTGCCGCCCCGCGCTGCGAGTCGGGCCTCGCCTGAAGCCGCAAGATTAATTGGCTTAGTTCTACTGCCGTATCGATCAGAGGCGTCTTTTCCGCCTTCAACCCTCGGGGATGCGTGGGACCCTGTTCTGATTGATCCCGCGACCCAATTTCCTGATTTCGTTCCGCGGCTTCGCATGCCATGGAAAACGACATGACCTCCCACTCCGAGCCACAGCTCCCACTCGCGCGCGAGCATCAGGACTCAGAAAAGCGCGCTGAGCAACTTTCGGATCCTGGTTCCGCGTTGGACGGAGTGTCCTCGGACGTGGATGACGACACGACCGATGACGCGCATGAAGACGCCTCTGACCAGGATAGCGACGAGGAGGAGAATCCCGTCTCGCGCGATCCGCGCCGCCCTGCATTCATTGACGAGCTACCCGAGAGTGAGCTGCTCGATCCGTTGGTCGCGGCATTCGTCGACGGCAACTATGCTCACCTACGCGAACTTGAACGAGCTCTAGCCAAGGACGCGAAGGATCCCGAAATCCTGGAAGCGGCGCGTGAACTCGTCGCACGCACCGAACCAGATCCATTGTCAAAAAAACTGCTGGGGCTTTCGATCCTGTTCTTCGTCTTGGTCGTTGGATGGGTCTATTTCTATCATGCGCACTAAACAGATTCTCGCGGCGTGTACCCTAGCTCTCTCAATGGCCACTGGTTGCGGTGAGCCGGCGTTACCACGGCCCGCCGATCCCACGCGGACCGAGATTGCGTATCACGCCGTTTCCGATTACCTGCCGCTACTCGACAACACCGTGATGTCCTTCGAGACCGAAACCGAGGGGTCGCCCGAGCGCGGGCTGCTGATCATGCAGGTTCGGCGCCCACGTCCCACGGTCGTGGAACTCAACATCGGCGGCAAGATCCGACGCCTGGATCTACTGAAGGAAGGCGTCAAAATGATCGAGGGTGGGTGGTTGCTCAAGGCTCCGCTCGAAGTGGGTGCCACGTTTCCGGGCTTGAGTGGGCAGGTGCGCATTGCGTCGATCTCGCGCAGCGTTGACGTCCCCGCGGGAAAGTTCAAGGAGTGCGTAGAGACCGTCGAGATTAGCCCTCAGGTTCGAACCTTGACCACGTTCTGCCCGCTCGTTGGCATCGTGCTGCTAGAGGTCGATTCCATGTCGGTCCAGAATCCCGAACACATTACGGCGCGTCTCAAAGCTCACGGTCCGCGGGTTGACCTCGGAGGTGACCGCGTGCAGATCCGCTCGGAATAGCAAATGCTTCGCGAATCTTTGGCTGCCCATCGTCATCGGGCTGTAGTCGACTCAGACACGAAACTCGCCGAGGACGTCGGAATCCACGGCACACCAGCGTTCGTCATCAGCGGCTACTTCGTGGGCGGCGCACAACCCATCGCTGCTTTTAGGCGAGCGATTCGGCGTGCGCTAGCCGAGAAGAAAACGTCAGCCACCAATTGAACAGACTAGCGTATGCGCGACGGTTCGGCATTGCCTGGACGCTCCAGCTTTGGCACTGCGCCTGAGTTTGCGAACGCAGGCAGCGCGTTGCAGTGCTTGACCAACGCGGCACGCTTGGGCCAAAGTCTGCCGCATGGCAATGACGAACACCCCAAGCGGACTCGGTTACGAAGACACTCTCGTCGGCGAAGGGCCGACTCCGAAACCGAAGCAGACTTGCGTGATGCACTATACCGGCTGGCTCTGGGAGAATGGCGCCAAGGGGAAGAAGTTCGATAGCTCTGTGGATCGCGGGCGCCCATTCTCCTTCAGTCTTGGGATTGGGCAGGTGATCGGTGGGTGGGACGAGGGCGTCGCTTCGATGCACGTGGGCGGAAAGCGTACTCTGCTGATCCCCCCAAACTTGGGATACGGCGCGCGCGGGGCAGCTGGCGTGATTCCCCCGAATGCCACACTGTTGTTCGAGGTCGAGCTGCTGGAAGTGCGCTAGAGCAGCAAGAGCAGCGTTCTGGGGTTCGTCCGCTTCCAACTGCCGAACCCCAACGCTTTGGAAACCCGGGACACCCCCATGGCCTTAAACGGGGGAATACCGGACCGTTGCACCCGCCACTCGCCTGAGCTGAAGGACGTGCCAAGCGGGCTGCTCACTGCCTCTCCCCGACCGGGGAATCGGTTGGCGGCCTGCCCTTTCGTACGATCTTGCTGCGGCGCCGCAAAAGCTGAGTCACGATTGGCCGAGCATGACCAACGATTTTCGCTCTGTGCCCCTGTTCAACGATCTGAGTGACGAACAGCTGGAGAAGTTTCTCAGCAAGACACAGCGTCGCCGTCTGCAGCCGGGACACATCCTGTTCGAGAAAGGTTCAGTGCCGGACTGCTGGTTTCTTCTAACCGAGGGGGCGGTCTCGGTGCGTGACGAGGATGGCGAGCGTTTTCTGGTCCATGCAGTGACACCCGTCGGCGAATTGAGCGTCTTCACGAATGAAGAGCGGCGCTTGACGGCGGTAGTTACCGAACCCTCCGAGGTCATGTTCCTAGCACGGCCCGAACTGCAGAAACTGTTGGAGAGCGATGGCCAGCTAGCATTTGGTCTGATGCGCGGCTTGCTGCGTCTTGCGGGGCGCAAGATTGGCCGTGATCAGCGGCGCTTGCGCGAAATGCGCGCCAATATCGTCACTACGCAGAAGGCAATGAAGCGCATGCAGGAGTTCTTGCTCGAAGGCGAGGACAATCCGCTGCACGCCGCCTTGTTCGAGGAACTGGATGCCTTGGTCGAACAGAACAAGCGTTGGCATTACTTAGTGGAGCCGTCGCGTCTGGTGAGTACCCAGGTGCGCGTTGACAGCAAACTCGAGCTGCGTGTCATCGCGCTCTCCAACGAATGGCTTCACCTTCAGCCGGCTCCGGGCGTCGAGTTCGTCCAAGGTAAGGACTGGAGTGGTGTGCTCTTGCTCGAAAACCGAGAACTGCCGGTGAGTGGCACGGTCGAAAAGGTCACGGACTCCGAGGTCGTGATCTTTCTCGATGAGCTGATCCCTGAGTATGCGCAACAGCTCTCCGGTCATCTGGCACGTGCGCAGATGCTCGACGTCGTACTCTAGTACCGCGATTCCAAGCCCCCAATTCGCGATTGCCAGTACCCTCTTCTCAATGATTCGGGGGTACTAGTGCGTCGGACGGCTCAAGAATCGTGGTCAAACGAGCAGGGGTTGATACGGGCGCGGTCTGAGTACTGGGCTTTTGTCGTTCGGCTTTGGCTGCTAAGCAGGCGTAACGCGTTGCCCGCGAAGACTCGACGAATGTCTTCGCGTGACAGGCCCGATGCGAACAGGGCACGCGCGAGCGCCTGGTACCCGCGCGCGTCTTCGAGCCCCTTCGGCGGCGCAATTCCACCTTCGTAATCGGAGCCAAGCGCGACGTGTTCGACTCCCACTAAGTCGGCGATATAGCGAATTTGTTGCACCACGTCGGCAACCGTGGCGCGACGTCCCCGGGCCAGGAATTTGCCGTGAAAGTTCACTCCGATCACGCCCCCGGTAGACGCGATCGCCCGCAATTGCTCATCAGTCAAGTTGCGCGCATGCGGCGCCAGTCGGTTGGCATTGGAGTGCGTTGCCACTACCGGCACACGATCATGCCGTGCGTGTTCGATTACGTCGAGAACCGCGCTATCCGAGGCGTGGGAAACATCAATGAACCCGCCTGCTGCATGAACTGCCTGGACCAGCGCATGCCCGGCGGAGGACAATCCCGTTTTGTGTGCGATACGATTCGGGCCGGCGCCGGCCGACGTAGCCAAAGCATTGTCGTGGACATGTACCAACCCCCAGATCTTGACGCCGCGATCGACCCACGTCTTCACGTCCTGCAGACGATCCGAAAATGGGGCTGCGCCCTCAAACGAGAACCAGGTCTCGACCCGATCTGGCTCATTTGGTTGGTCCGGCGCGGTGTAGGGTGGAGTGCCGGTCAACACCCGCAACATGCTTGCGTAGCTCGACTCCAGATCCGCCATGCGTGGACCCGAAGGCGACACCTCGTGGGGAATGTAAAGGGGAAGCACTAGCCCAACCACGCCGGCTTCGAGTAATCGCGACGCCACTAGTTGACCCGAAGCCGTGGCTGGAGCTTGGTGCTTATAATTGACCTGAAACGATAGATCCACGTGCAGATCGACCACGGGGATCAGCTCCAGACCGTGTGCAGAGCTTGGGCCTGCGTTCGCCGCGGCGGCACTGGCACTCGAGGCAAGCAATAGACTGCAGATCCAACGCCAGCCAGCCACGACGGCTCGCTTACAAATCGGGGTTATCATTCTCGGCGCCGGAGATCTCCTCAGGGAGAAGGTTGCGAGCCAGAGCCCGACCGAGTGTGCTGAGCTGAAGCGGCTTTCCGATGATCTCTCGGATATCGTATTTGCGTCGCATCGCGTCGCTGCTCCAGCCGCCAGCAAACGCGCTGGTCAGGATTACCGGCAAGTCGGGACGTTGCCGCAGCAATTCCACGGCGACATCAATGCCGGTGGTGCTCGGGAGTGAGAAATCGCACAGTGCGATATCCACTTGGCTCGAGTTGTTCGAGAACCACGCCAGCGCCTCCTGGGGGTTATCGAATCCCTGGTAATTGTAACCGAGACGCTCAAGTAAGCGTGCCGTCAACAGGCAGGAGGTGGCGTCGTCGTCAACGTAGATGACGCGCTCCCCGTTACCAACAGGTACATCGGTTGCCACAGCACCCGACGCGATAGCCTCGGTTGCTGCGGCTGGAAGGTAGATGTCGACCGTTGTTCCTTGCCCGGGTGTGCTCGCCAATTGAATCGTGCCTGAATGAGCGCGCGCAATGCCATACGCCACGGCAAGGCCCAACCCCGGACCAGGTCCAGGCGTGTCGGTGGAGAACGGCTCGAAGACTCTCCCTAGGATTTCTTCCGGGATCCCCGCTCCAGTGTCGCTGATCGACAGGTGGAGATGTGGCCCCGCTCGGAGCTCGGGATTAGCATCCACGAAACTCTGATCTGCTTCGAACCGCTGGAGCCTGATTTCCAACTTGCCGCCTTCCTGCAAGGCTTTCAGTGCATTCACTCCGATATGCAGCAGCAATTGCTGGAGCTGCGACGGATCAGCAAATACGTTCGGAAGTGGTTCAACAATGCTCGTGATGACCTCGAGCCCGGGTGAGATTGCGCTGCACAATTTTGCAAGATCCCTTACCATTGGCCCGAGCGTAAATTCAGCCGGCTCAGGTAAGGCGCGCCGACCGATCGACGCGATTTGATCAAGAATCGTACGTGTGTGTTCGGCGCCCTTCACCAATTGCAGCAGATGTTCGCGGGCAATTGGATGATCGTTGGCGGCTTCCAGAGCGAGTTCGCTAAATCCGAGAACCGGGCCAAGCGAATTGTTCAGGGTTCGAACGATGCCGGCGGCAGTGTTAGCGAGCGCGTCGAGTTTGCGCGTCCGGAACATTCGCACGCACTGGTCTTCGGTATCGCGCTTTCGCCGATCGTCGATCCGACGGGCTAAGAGGGCGCGGCTCACCTGTTCCGACACGGATCGCGTTAGGGTGAGGCCATCATCCGAGATTTGACCGCCAGCGTCCGTATCGAGGAGAAGCGTGCCCAGCAACATCCCGTCACCTGCGAGCGGAACCAAGAGCAGCGACGTGGCAGTGCCTGAATCCAGCAGAGCGCGGAAGCCGTCAGCGCGTGCGTCAGCGGACGTGTCTGCTATCCGAATCGGCTGAGTCCCGTCCGAAAGGATGCCGCGTAGTGCCCCCTCGTCGATAGGGAGTCGCAGCCCCAGCTGTGGCGGCTGATCTGCAGTCCTGCTGTGCGCCGCGACGGTGAGCGCCTCTCCGCGCTCCGTCGTCAGTAGCGCGACAACATTCGTAAGCCCGAAGCTCTGAAGCAGTTCGCGGCAGGTCGTCTCGAGCATTTCGTCCACGCCGTGGTCAGATGCCACGAGTACGCGGTTCAATAACGTCAGTTGTCGATGTTGCTGTTCGAGTTGGTTCGTGGCGTGCCGCTGGATAGAGTGGATCTGTTCCGTGGTGCGTTCGCGCTCCGTGACATCCTGCTGACTGCTGAGAATCACGTTGCGACCTGCAAACTCCACCACCTTGGCGCTAAGCAACACAATCCGAGCATCCGGATTCGCACCGAAGCGCAGTCGCGCTACGTAGTTAGTCAATTCACCCTTTTCGGCCAAAATCGACATCGCGTCCGTACGCTGCGCAGGATCGAGCCAAAACTCGTTGGCCCGTAACCGCGACAGATCATCGCGGCTGGCCTCGAAGTAGGACAGCGCGCAGTCGTTGGCGTAAATGACCTCCCCGTCGAATGCGGTCACGGCAATGGGGACCGGTGTGTCTTCCACCATGCGTCGATACTGCTCTTCGCTGTCTCTGAGCTGAAGCTCGAGCTGTTTCGACTCGGTGATGTCCCACATCACTCCTTGTAGCTTGCTGGGGCGCCCTTGATCGTCCACAACCTCGACCGCACCACCTCGTACCCAGCGCGTCTGTCCGTCTTGGCGTCTGATTCGGTAGTCTCTGAACGAGGTCGATGCAGCAATCGGATGATTCATTCCCACGCTGCGATTCGCTGCATCAGCGGTCGATTGCCGCACACTCTCGCGCTCGGATTCACGGTCCTCGGGGTAAGTGCAATCAAGGTAATCACTGTGCTTTCCCGAAAACTCCTCGCGAGACAAGCCATAGATGCTCAGCATGGCATCCGACCAATAGGTACTGCCGCTATCGACGTCCCACTCCCAGACTCCCACGTGGTTGAGAGCCAAAGTGCGCTCGATGTGAGCGTCGACATTCGGAGCGTTCACTGGCTGCCGCTTCCGCGCCGTGATGTCGGTGAAAGACACCAACACAGTCTGAAGCGTCTCTTCGGAGTCAGGTGCCACCGTCAACTGAACGGAAGCAACCGCAGGCTGGCCCTCCGCGTTCATTAACGGCACTTCAACGGCAACATGCTTCTTGCCTTCTGCCAATGCGATGGCAATTTCCCGGCATGCATCGAGCGACCCGGCTGTCATCATTTGAGGCAGCTCGCGTTCGGCCTTCTCGCCCGAAGCACTCGTGAACGAGCGAACGCTGTTGGGTCCGCGACCGTAGATGCAGGCGCGAATCACGTGATCGATTACAGGATTGGTTCCCTGGGCGAATTGGGCGCGAAAATCGCTAATTCCGCGAGCGCGCAATTCGTTGATCTCGGCTTGAGCCAGTGAGAGATCTTCAATCCACATCGCGAAACGTTCTGCTTCCGGCGCGGCATTGATGGACGTAAACGGCGAGCGCGCGCTGCCGGATCGCGGTGGCGCGCTTGGACGCGTGGACCAACCGGCACCGCCGGATTTCGTAAGTTTCCTCCAATAGTTGTGATGGTCTTTGGAGCGCAGTCGCGTCACGATCGCGCTCACGGCGGGGTCGGAGAGGATAGCCGAGATATCCAGCCCCGGAATGCGACCGTCAAGCAAGCCAGACTTCTCGACCAAGCGCATCAGCGTATCGAACGCTTCGCTGTGAATCAGTGGCATGAGCGGTTGACGAATCTGTGCGAGCGTCGCGGCGTCGAGGAGCGCCGCCGCATTGCCCAGTCCAACGAATTCTCGTAGCGTCTGCGAGTCTTCGATAACCCAGCAGAGTTCTTGTTCCGACTCGATGCCCTCGAGGTAACCGACGAAGAGAATGCGGAAGTAGGAGCTGGGTTGCGAAGACCACCACTCCGGCCCAGTCGTGTTCGAGATGAAGGGCTTGCAGAGCGCCCCCATGTGGCGGTCGAACCCGCCTTCGTTCATGAGGCGCGCGAGCTGTTGGTAAAAGACACGCCTGGGTGAAATTGACGAATCATCCACGCGCGCTGCACCACCGGGTTCCGTTGTCATCGATACAGTCCTCGTCTACCCGCGATGGACCGAACCTTTAGCATCCGGCATCATCCGCTGCTCCAATCGCGGGCTGCCAGCCTAGCTAAGCGTAGGCTCATCAGTCAATCCGATCCGGGGCTCGGGATCCCTATGACGCAAATGGCCCGCTTTTTTTGTCGCGGAAGGGTCTTCCCATCACGTGTGACTACGCCGAACACTGGGGGAGGGCCGGCACTGCCACAAATTTCTCGATCCGACGCAGAAGCGAAGAGGGCATTAGTGGTGCGGCACACAGGCTCACGGCAGATCGACGCGCCAGCTGCTTGCATTCTTGGCAAGATGAGAAGACGATCGCGAACGTGCGGCTGCGTCTCTTAAGTCCTCTGGTGTTTGGAATGCTCGCGTGCTCTGGCGGTGGGGTTCCGGAACCTCCCGGTGCTTGCCTGGTTGTGCGGCGCGTCGATCAATGTTGTTCGGTCCCGTTTGCCGCATCGGTGCGCGAGATTGAACGCGACCCGTGCCTGCAGCATTGGGGGCGCTCGCCGAATGTGGCCCAATGCCCAGCGGCACAGCGGTGCAGCTTGCTGACTTGTCCGGAAACCTTCCAAGGTGGCACGTGGACTCGCGTTGCGGAAGTAAGTGGCACCACCTGCCACTTTGCCCATGAATGCACAACGGATGCGGACTGTGCCCTGGCGAGTGATCGCTATCAGTGTTGCAGCTGCCCACAGCCTGTGCCGACGAAACTTGTGGCCGAAGATGCGTGCTACGGAGATGGCGAAGCATGCGATAGCTGCACGGACGTGTTCCCGTGCGAGGCATGTCTAAGTGCCAGCGCCGCGCGTTGTTCAGAGGACTCTAACGGTTTGCGCAAGTGCTTTGCATCCGAGTGAACGCGGCGATTGTCCCTTCGAAGCGTCAGACGTACGCAAGGCGCTACTCACGCAAATGCCTTGCAGTCGAGTCAACGGCGATCGGGTTCGGGCGACTTGTAGGTCAACGAAAGCCCACGGAAAACGACGCTACTTGCTCGTAGTGCGATCGGCCACGTAGCGGCTAGTTTGAGCGACCAACGATGCAAACGTCGCGCTACTAGGCCGTTCGGCCCGGCACTGATCCTGAGTCGGTTGCGGGTTGAGTGCAGGTAAGCCTTGACCTGTCTCACGCAAGCACGGCAGAAGAGAATGTAATGTCGGTTCGTCGAACGCTACCAAAGGGGAGATTGGAGCGAGTGGTGAAGCTGGCGCGGATGGGCGCAGAAACCGGCCTCGGGATGGTGACCGGAAGGAATACGGAGAAGCTCGCGGAGCAAGCCACAACGGTGCTTTCGTCGATGCGCGGCCTAGCTGCCAAGGTGGGGCAGATGGCATCAACGGTCGAAGGGGTTCTGCCCGAGTCGATGGAGCGGCAGTTCTCGAGCGCGCTGGCCCGACTACGCGATCACACGGAAACTTCGCCCTTTCCCGAGGTCGCCGAAGTCATCGAGACTGAGCTAGGTTCGAAGCTATCTGAGCTATTCCAGAGCTTCGAACCCACGCCGATTGCTAGCGCCTCAATTGGCCAGGTCCACCGAGCTACTCTTGCTGATGGTCGGATCGTCGCGGTAAAGGTCCAGCATCCCGGCATCGAGAGTGCAATGGAGAGCGATCTCTTGAATGCTCGGCTAATCGAGCGGCTGGCGGGCACTCTCGTTCCAAGTGGGTTCGGTGCAGATCGGGTGTTCGATGAGGTATCGGCACGGCTGCGTGAAGAGTTGGACTATCGCATCGAGGCGGCGCACCAGCAGCGCTTCGCGCGGGTGCATCAACGTACGGCGAACGCTATCATTCCTGCAGTTATCACCAGCCATTCGGCGCGTCGTGTCATCACGACGGAGCTCGTGCAAGGGCGCACGTTAGAGGAAGCATTGCTCGAAGCCTCGGCGAGTGACAGGGCGGGGTACGCGACCACTCTCTGGAAGTTCGTGTTTCGGAGCGTTCTCGTCGCCGGCGAATTCAATGCCGACCCGCACCCGGGAAACTTCCTGTTCATTGAGGTGCCTAAGGTTGCATTCTTGGATTTCGGATGCGTGCAGCGCTTGCCGAGGGACAAGCACCAACAGTTGCGAGCCGTGCATCAAGCCGCAGCCTTGCGTGACGAGACGTCCTTCGCCAAAGCCGTGCGCGATTTGCTGCAGACCAGGAGTGGCCCATTCGAATCACTCATGATCGCACTTGTGCGACAAGGATTCGAGCCGCTATTCGCTTCGCCATTCCGCATCACGCGCAACTATTTGAGGGGGCTCTTCAATTACGCCCAGCGCTCCAAGCTCGAATTCCTGCGGCACAGCGCGCAGTCGACGCCGTTTCCGCCCCAACTGGCGATGAACAATCGGCTACAGTTCGGCTTCTACTCGCTTCTGGCGCGGCTCGATGTCGAGCTAGACTACGCGGCGCTTCAGCGCCAAATCCTGCTAGAGAATTAGCCCGCCGTTCGCGGACGGAGGTTGCCGTCGTTGATGCGGTTGCGGACGGAGGTTGCCGTCGTCGATGCGGTTGCGGACGGAGGTTGCCGTCGTTGATGCGGTTGCGGACGCACGAATCGTCGCGGGCGCTGGTCGCTCCTGACGACGGGCATGCCTTCACACGGTTCTTTAGGTCGCTGACATTAGCCCAATGTATGGCGGATTTTGTTTACCAATTCCAGCCGGTTGTAGCTGGTAGAACCTCGTCAAAGTGCCCTCATTTCTGCCTTACCGAGACCCCCCTTGGCGCGCTCGGAGGTAAATCTGTCCGCCAAATCGGGGTAACTCCACGCACGCGCGTCGCCTGTGACGTGTCATGCATCTTGAGC
>JBLNFG010000904.1:0-5551 GCA_050263495.1 Myxococcales bacterium
ACTACCGGTCGCGTCTGCAGCCATCTTCCTATTCCCGAATTTGTTTGTCTATGATTCCAATGTAAGCGGCAATGCCGATCACATTCTCGCGTTTTGGGCGGCACCTCTGGCTCTAACCCTGATTCGGATGGGATCCGAGTTTACGCGACGTGAGGCGATTGTGGGTGCGATGATGATCTCGGCCGCCGCACTCACGAAGTACCAGGGCTGCTATTTGGTTGTGCCGTCTCTTCTCATCTGTTTCGCCTTCGCCATCCGACAGAGACGACTGATCCCTTTGCTCACACTCCTGGGTGTGGCTGGCGTCATTACTTCCTCCCATTGGCTCAAGAATTTAGTCTTCTATCACGACCCGCTGTATCCGCTGCTAAATCAGTACTTCCCATCAACGCCGTTTCATACTGATGCAGCCAAGGAGCTCGCTGCTGTCTACTGGGACCCAAGGTGGCTCGTCGTTGGATCTTGGTCGACGAAGCTGATGGATGCCGCGAAGGCACTGGTGACGTTCTCGTTCGTCCCCAATGACTTCGATTGGCATGGTCAGCGCCCGACGTTCGGTTCGCTGTTTACACTGCTGATTCCGGTCACGCTTCTGTTGAAAGCCCCGCTCCGCGTCTGGTTGTTGATGTTGGGCACTCATCTAGGACTTGCGATCTGGTACCTAACGAGTCACCAAGATCGTTTCCTCCAGGCATTGGTGCCCTGGATGGCAACGTACGTGGCCGTCGTGTTAGCCCTTGTCTGGCGTCGAGGGAGGCTTCCTCGCGCAGCAGCTGCGGTGATGGTGTTGTCGCAGCTCGTTTCCGGACTGGACGTGTACTTTATACGCACGCACGTGATGCTTGGCGATTCCGTGATCCGAGAGCTAAGCCTACTGCTGGCGAGCGGACATGAGGGTAAGTACCAGCAGCGGTACTCTGTGGTGGACCCCACCTTCGAGCAAACGGCCCGAGCACTCAACGCCGAGACGGTGCTCCTGCAGCACAACTACCAGGCAAGGTTGGGGCTTGGGGTGCGCGTCGTTTCGGACGGCCCAGGATGGCAAGGTGCGATCGAGTACCTGGACCACGATTCGCCGCAAAGCACAGCTCAGTTGATGCGGGGCTTTGGCGTCAATGAGGTATTCCGACGTGGTGAACACGGAGGGATGAGTCCCACCGATGCTGCCAGAGAAATCGTTCTGCTACGCTGGCTGCAGAGCTACGGCAAACGAGAGCGCAGGATCGAGGAGGCGCGGCTCACGACGATCGTGACCGAGCCAGTACGTGCCGACCTAGCTCAAGAGCCCACGCGAATTGCCTGGCTCGACTGCAACGAGCAAGCCTCGAGGGGCCTATACACTCCGCGCGGGCTTGCTCAGGGGCACCCCATCGAGCGGTTCTCTGCCGATCAGGGACAGGCCAATACCAACTTGGTGCACCGTGCGACGGCTCTGGTCTTGAATCAACAATGCGCCGACTACCACGAGTGGGTGGCTGGAGTGAACACCATGTTCGTGCAGAGTAGTTTGACGGCGGGTCCCTTGTCGCTCTGGGTACGGACTGCGAAGCAATAGCGCGCTTCTATTGAATCGAGGGGTGCTTCGGAGCCGCCGCTACGCCGGGGGCTTGTGTCTCTGTCGCCCAAACTCAGCACGCAGGGCCAGTGCGGTTATTGTGGCTCCACGGCGGCAACGCGCAGCGGGCATGATCCGGCGGTGTCGATGCCCATTTGCGTCAGTGTCACCGCCCATTTGCGTCAGTGTCACCGCAACGTTACCGAAATGACGTGAGTGAACGCCTGCCCCTTGAACTTCGGCATTTGGATCGCGCGCGCGTGGCTAAGAATGCACTTCGCGACAGGGGCACTTGCCAGTGGCTCACCCTCGAGTCGAGCAGCGCTCACCCGACCATTGGGGGAGAATGTCACGAACAGCTGCGCCGTACCCACGGCGTGCCCTTGTGGATGACAACGTTGCGAACGGCGCACGGCTACGTCTGAGACGAATAGAAGCGTAGGTTTGTTGACGTAATCGGGAATCGTAGGTGTATCGACACTCTTTGCTGAGTCTTCCCCCGACGGCTTTGGCGCAGCGTCCGCAATCGCCTGCGATTTCCCATCGGCAGAGGGTGCCGCTCGGGTCACCTCGGGTGCGACTGGTTTCAGTGTTTCCTGATTTGTTCTTTGCGGCGCGGTCACGTCCGCGGGACGCGGCGTCGCTGGCTCGGCGCGGGGGCTTGCCTGTATGCCAGGCTTGGACGGAGTCGCGGCTGCCTGGATGGAAGCCCCTGAATCATCGTTGGACGCTCCGGAATAGACGAACAACCCCACAAGCCCGCCGAACGAGACCACCCCGGCGATGATGGCCGCTCGCAGCACGAAGGCTTTCTTACTCGCAAAAGCACCAAGCCGCTTCGATTGATCCGTGAGATCCTTCGGGGCGAAAGTGGATGCGGATGGCGTGAGCTCATGATCGCTCGAGCGGGCGCCGGATGGCGACCGCGTCGCGACAGCATCGGTTATCCCCGCGCGCGGGAAAGCAACCGCTCCGTCTTCGATCATTGATGCAATGCTGGAGGCAGGGGTACCGACAACGGGACTGTTGCTGCTCGTCTCGAGCTCTTCATCAGATTCCAGCTCGAGAAGCGGCATTGATGGGACGGCCCCGGCGTGGGAGGGCTTGCTGCCAATAATCATCGCATCGGTAACGTTGATCGACGAGGTAGCCTCGTCGACGGAGAATTCCTCATCCCCGGCGTCGGCCCTCGACGGTTTGGAGCGCGAGAGTATCGAGTCGGTGACGTCAACGGCGGACGGCTTCGAGTTGACGAGCATCGAGTCGGTGACGTCAACGGCGGACGGCTTCGAGTTGACGAGCATCGAGTCGGTGACATCGATGGCGGACGGCTTCGAGTTGATGAGCATCGAGTCGGTGACATCGATCGACGATGATGCCTCGGTATGCGGAAACGCCGCGGCCGCGGCGTCGAATGGCGAGGGCATCGAGTCAGCGCTCGATCCGGCGGCGAGGTCAGCAGATGAGGAAAATTTCCTACGCTGAAACGCGGGGTTCGCGGCATTCAGCTGCGACGAAGGTTTTCTCGCAATCGATGCGGCGGCAGCACTCGTTGCGCTAGTTGTTTGCGGACGTGGAACTTGGATTGGAGCGGCCGCCGCAGTGGTTGAGCTAGTTGTTTGCGGGCGCGGAGCTTGGATTGGGGCAGCCGCCGCAGTGGTTGCGCCAACTGTCTGCGGGCGTGGAACTTGGATTGGAGTGGCCGCCGCAGTGGTCGCGCTAGGTGTCTGGGGACGCGGAGCTCGGATCGGAGCGGTAGCCGCAGCCGTTGCGTTGGGTGTCTGCCGGAGCTGCACTTCAGCCTCCGGTTTCCGAGGGGAATTCGGAGCTGCCGCGAGCTCCGCGGCAGCCGCGCCGCGCTGCGGTCGCGCCGGTGTCAGCGGACTGCCTGTCCCCGGTGCGCTCGCCGCGCCGGATAGGGTCGCTAACTTGGGGCGCGGAACTGGCTGATTCGAGATCGACGGCTCGACCGTGCGTGCCGGCTTAGAACCAGGCGTTGCGAGCGACGATTGAGCAGGCTGCTGCGGAGCTGGTTTTGGAGGTGGTCGGTTTGCTGCGGGCGTCAAGGGGCGCATCGCGGTCGGCGTGCGCGCGCTGGCGGATGCTGAGGTCGCGTTCTCGACTGTGCTCGTGGCAGTGACGTTCTGCGTACTTGCAGATCTCGCCGTTGTAGCGGGTGCTCGCTCCAGAGTATGACCTTCGACGGCAGCGGTTGGTGCCGCGGTCGTTGACGCCGCAGAGCGGCTTGGCTTCAGAGGTTCCATGGCGTGGTGGCAATCGGAGGTTACGGTCCAGCAGTGACTCGACGTTAGTCTTCGCTCTCGATTCCCTTGCGCCTACAATGTCGAGAGCCTAGGAATCGGCCGTGTTCCTGTGCGAAGCGCGGAGGTCATCTCGGGCAGTGGAGCAGACAGGCACCTGCCGCTGAGGGCACCCTTGTCTGCCCCTGTGCCCCAGGCGGTTCCGCGACGGGCTAACCAGACTGAGCATCCTTGTCTGCTGTGCCCCAAAGCGGTTCTGCGACGGGCTAACCAGATTAACGCCAGGATCGAGCGGTAGAGGCTGGCAGATTGAGCGGATGCAAGGGTGAGCGGACGTCGCTCGAGTCGTTGAGTACGAGCCAGGGGCGTCCGCGATCCCGGTTCGTGCGGATGCCTGGCCTGTGGTCGGTCGGCCCTTTTGTCGAAGATGTGACTCGCCGGGACACGCCATAGTGGTCAGAGTCGGCGCATTCGAGCGGTGAATTGGTGGGGCAGGCTGGTGCAGAGGGGCCTCGATGGGCCTTGACGCTTCAGGGGAAGGGTGATCTTGGCTCGAATGGGCGCGCTGGCCCGAAGGTCCAATCCCCACAAAAGGACGCGGGAGCCAAATCTCTTTCACGGTTCGAAGCCTTGGCGGCATCCGTACTACCAATGTGATTGCAAGCCGTTGCCCCTTTTCTTTCCCTCGCTCGAATTGATCCCTCCTTAAGACATGCACTTCGCTGCGTGCATCCGTGGCAATCGCGACGGGCGTGAACGCAGCATAGAAATGCTCCCGACCTTGTCAGGTGCTGGAGTGAGGCGGAGATTTTGTGGCTTCACCAAATCATCCCAAGCTCCTGATCGTGTCGGTGGACGTGCGTGTGACTCTGGTCAGTTCGGCTCGTAGCGATCGAGCGCGAGCGTGCAGTGTTGAATCGACGTGTACTCTTCTGCCGTGTTTTAGGCCAAATCACGAGTCTGCGGGACACGCAATGCGTTCAAGGTGAAGGAAATTGGCGACGGTGATCTGCTTGACTGGCAACCTTTGCAAAGCTAAATGCCTGAGCGGCGCCGGAAAGCTCAACGAAGTCTGTGCTTGAGCGAAATTTCGAGGCACGAAAATCGTGCGATGCGTGTGCACTCGACTTCGTACCGGACGAAAGGAAGAAACCGCATGAATATGCGACGAGGATCGATCTATTCATTGTCATTCTCATTACTCGGCCTACTGCTGTTGGGCTGTGATGATGGGAGTAGTGGCTCGGGGAGCAATAACGGCACGGGCTCGAACAACACGGGGTCCTCGAACGGCAGTTCCAACGGTTCTTCGAACACGGGTAGTTCGAATACGGGTTCCTCCAACACCGGCTCTTCGAATACCGGTTCTTCGAACACGGGCAGCTCGAATACCGGCACGTCGAACACCGGTTCTTCGAACACGGGTAGCTCGAACACGGGTTCCTCGAACACCGGCACGTCAACCAATGGGACTAGAGGTAGCAACGCTACGGGAACCACCGGCGCCGGTCTCGAGTTCCCCGTCCCAGACGACGCCCAACCCACCCCAGCAAGTTCGGGCGTCAAAGGCAAGTTCCGAGTCAATACGTCGGGCAAGCTGACTGCGGACGGCAAAGAGTTCCAGCTGCGGGGCGGCAATTGGTTCGGTCTTGAGGGTCAAGACGATCTTCAACGTCCGGGCGCCATGGAGCTGTATATCGGCTCGGTCTTTTGGGCAGACGCGTCCAACCAACGC
>JBLNFG010000905.1:0-2526 GCA_050263495.1 Myxococcales bacterium
ATCACAAACCCGAGGTTTCGTCCTGATTTCATGGTGCGTCCACCTGAACAGGATCTCAAGCGAGAAGTACTGCGCTGGTCCAGTGAGGCACCAGCAATCTACGTGAATGAAGCGTCAATCGACCACTTCTACGTGGAGGCAGCCCACGGCGAGCGCGTACTCGACGCTCATCCTGCCGGACACCAGTCCCTCGTGTTGCACGTCCCTGCCGAACGACCCTTGTTCGTGCGGCTCAACGATGAGTCCGCCGAATACGTCGTCAATGAGCACGTTCCCTTGCGCCTGGAAACGCTCACCCCCACCACTCCTTCGATCGGAAACCGAGGCGCAATCAACCTAGCCTTCGAGAAGCTGTTCGCAAGGCCATTTGGCAACGCGGACGTCCTTTCCTTTACACGCAGGACAAGCACGCAAACCGTGGTCGATGCGCCCCCTCGAGATCCGCTTCGGAGTCGCGAATTGGTGAGTACCATTTCTGGTTCAATCGCCGTCGGCGCAGCGGCGACGAGTCTAACCCTGGGCATCGTTTCGGCAGAGCGCTACTTTGGCGGGGCCGAAGCCAGCCAGGTCGAAGTGGCCAAGCGCAATCGCCAGGTGCATCAGCTCAATGTTGCCTCGCTCGCGTTCCTTGTCGTGGCCGGAGCAGCCGGCGTCACGTGGGGATGGACGAGACTGCGGACCGAGACAGGAGTCTCGCTGGAGACCTCTTCGAGCGGCACGGGCATGCAGCGCGGAGCGGTCTTGAGCCTATATCGAGCATTCTGATTCACGGGGTTCGACGGGCACTTCCACTGTCGAGCTTGGCGCGGCGCGTGGTGTGGTCCTATGAGCAAAGGTCTCGGCCATCAATTGGGCATGACGTAGGTCGAGAACCGAAGGTCAGGCGCCCCGCCTGGAAACGCACTCCAATTAACGCCATCTGCGCTAATGATGAACTCACCTCCTGCGTAGTTGCCTGCAGAACATCCATACCACGTTCCCTCACTACTATAAGCGCCTTCAGGGGGAGCGTCGGGATAACTTACGCCAATCGCGTATTGATGCCCCGCGGTTTGGTCAATCCGATTCGTGAAACTCACGATGTTGCCCAGCGGTGAGCCGCCAGTGGACAGCGGGACCTCACCCAGTGTGTCGCTTGGCATCCCGTGACTCGTATCATACACGACAACGCGCAGTGGGTAGCTTACGTTGGTGGTGACCACATCGACGGAAACGCCGACGAGATGCCCTGTTTTTGCCGCGGTGTAGGTTTGCCCAATCCAGCGACTTCTTTCGTTGATCAGAAAGAAAGCGTCGGTATTCTCGTTGAACGACTGGTCCAAACAAGCGACCACTGGGCACGAACCATCGCACTGCACGATATCCCCGCAAGTGTCGCAGACGCCACTCACGTTTCCGAGGTGGACGCACTGCGTTCCAACTGTGTTTCCTGCTTGGCCACCGCCGCTGCCAGCGCCCGCTTCTCCGCCGCCGCTGCCAGCGCTCGCTTCTCTGCCGCCGCTGCCAGCGCCCGCTTCTCTGCCGCCAGCGCTCGTGGTTGTGCTGCCCGCTGTCGAAGCTGAAATGCGTCCTGCGACGCCCGACGCGCCACCCGCGAGAGAGCTCTCTCTGCCGCTGGCAGATCCTCCGCGGCCTGCGCTTGCGGATGCCCCGCCGGCATTTCCCCCGTCCGTTGAGCTAGAACACTCTTCGCCGACGCGCACACAGACGTTCTCAGCTTGACAGCACGTCCAACCGTTGACGCAAGGACAGGCAGCTCCGTCCAGGGACCGTCCGCAGCCATCCAGCACAAGCAACCACCCGAACAGTGCAATCGACGGGAGTCGACCGCGATTAGTTCGGGGCAGCCCATGGGTTCGGGGGCGGTTGAGGTAAGAGGGAGGTTTCGTGCGCATTTGATTACTTTCATTGGCACTAGTGTGCAAGGAGTTGCACAAGCCCGCCGAGCCGTGTCGGTCGGGAGCGGCACAGGTATGCCACTCGGTCAAAGTACGTGGGAGCGTCTGAATTGGTGCACACGCTCTCAATGCACGCGAGGTTCGAAAGGTTCGGTTCCTTCGCGCGATTCGAGGAAGACCGAGCTCTCTCCGAAGCTCGAGGCAAGTGAACCCGTGAACGCCGTCCACGGGATCTCCTGGCAGGTTTCCGCGTCTAGAAAGTGCTCTGCAAGCGCCTCCCAGACGCGGGTGCGGCGTTCGTCGGCAGGGAGAGTGTTGACGTCCATGGTCGCCATCCTAGCAAATGGCGACCACAGTCGACCGCGCCACAACGCGAACTGCCTCACGCAGAAACGGTTCCCCAGTCCAGAATTCCACGGACTTCTGATAGCAGACAACTGGAATGGCCAAGAGTTGTCGTGAGTCACCAACTCACGGTATTCACAATCGATATCGATGAAGTTGGAACCTGTGTTTGATCGCGCTCGTCCGCTTCGTTCCGAGGAGACCGGTCAGGAGGTCACGGCCTTCACAAATTTGGTGGAAGTACAGACTTACTGCTGTCACTATGCGCGAGCAGCAGTAAGTG
>JBLNFG010000906.1:0-3322 GCA_050263495.1 Myxococcales bacterium
ACCCGTGATCATCACGGTCTTGATCCCGATCCGACGCATCTCGGCGAAGCGCTCCCGGAGCCCACCCTTGACGATGTCTTTGAGTTGTACGACTCCAAGTACGCGCGTGCCCCCAGCAACGACGAGTGGAGTCGCGCCTCGCTTGGCGACATCCTCCACCGTGGCCCGTATCTCGTCAGGGAATCTTCCGCCGTTGTCTTCCACGAAGCGAGCGATGGCGTTGGGTGCGCCCTTACGGATCTGCTTACCCTCGAGATCGACTCCGCTCATGCGGGTTTGCGCGGAGAACGGCACGAACCTCGCGCCAAGTGCATCCACGTCGCGCCCCCTAAAGCCGTGCTTCTCCTTGGCGAGCACGACGATGGAGCGCCCCTCGGGTGTTTCGTCCGCAAGCGAGGAAAGCTGCGCGGCATCGGCGAGTTCGCGCTCAGACACGCCCGGCGCTGGCAAGAAATCGGTTGCCTGTCGATTACCCAACGTGATCGTACCTGTCTTATCGAGTAAGAGAACATCCACGTCCCCGGCCGCTTCTACGGCGCGACCGGAGGTTGCGATCACGTTTGCCTGAATCATGCGGTCCATGCCAGCAATGCCGATCGCCGAGAGTAAGCCTCCGATCGTCGTCGGGATCAGGCACACCAAGAGTGCCACCAGCACGGTCAATGGGACGGTGCTTCCCTGTCCAGAGCTCGAGACCGCATAACGAGAAAATGGCAGCAAGGTGACCGTTGCGAGCAAGAAAACGATAGTGAGGGTTGCGAGCAGGATGTCGAGCGCAATCTCATTCGGCGTTTTCTTCCGCTTGGCGCCTTCCACCATGGCGATCATGCGGTCGAGGAATGTGTCACCTGGATTCGCGGTCACGCGAAGGATGAGCCAATCCGAGAGTACGCGCGTTCCGCCTGTCACGGCGCTGCGATCGCCGCCGCTCTCACGGATCACCGGCGCGCTCTCACCGGTAATGGCGCTCTCGTCGACCGAGGCCACGCCTTCCACGATCTCACCGTCCGCTGGGATCAGATCGTCCGCAGTTACGAAGACGAGATCATCGATCCGAAGTTCGGACGACAAGATTTTTTCGAACGCATCCCCGCGGCGCGCGTGCTCCGCGAACGGTACGCTTGGATCGACACCAGACCGAAAACGCTTGGCGGTCACGTCCCGACGCGCCTTGCGTAGGGTGTCGGCTTGCGCCTTTCCGCGCCCTTCGGCCATTGCTTCGGCGAAGTTCGCGAACAGCACCGTAAACCAAAGCCAGAGCGACACGGCAAGGATAAAGTAGGGCGGAGCATCGCCTTTACGGGTGACGAGTGCATGAAAAAATAGGAGTGTCGTGAAGGCGCTCCCCACCTCCACCACGAACATGACCGGCGACTTGACCATCCGGCACGGATGGAGCTTTCGCAGGGCATCGAGGAAAGCCGTTCGAACGATAGTGGCTTCGAAAAGGGGTCGCGGTTGATGTGCGTGCTGCGACATGGCGCTTCCTTTTACTTGGCCCGGAGCTGCAATTGCTCGACGATGGGCCCCAGAGCTAGCGCGGGAATGAAAGCAAGTGCACCGACGAGTGCAATCGTTCCAACGAGCAAGCCCACGAACAACGGCGTGTGAGTGGGTAGCGTGCCCGCACTGGACGGCACCAGCTTCTTTCGTGCGAGTGAGCCGGCGATTGCGAGTACCGGCACCATCACCCAGTAGCGACCGACGAGCATGCAGAGGCCGATGGCTGTGGCGTAGAAGGTACCGCTCACCGTGATGCCGCCGAAGGCAGAACCATTGTTGTTGGCACCAGACGAGAACGCGCACAGAATTTCACTGAATCCGTGGGGCCCGGGATTTCCGAGCACCGCCGTGCCGGCGGGAGTCACGCAGGCGATGGCCGTTCCGATCAGCGTTGTGGCTGCTGGGAGCAGGATGACGAGAGATGCCATCTTCATCTCGTAGGCTTCGATCTTTTTACCGAGGTACTCTGGCGTGCGGCCCACCATGAGCCCGGCGATGAACACGGCGATAATCGCGAAGACGAGCATGCCGTAGAGGCCCGAACCAACGCCGCCAAAGACGATCTCGCCGAGCTGCATGAGCCACAGTGGGACGAGTCCGCCGAGAGGCGTGAAGCTGTCGTGCATGGCGTTAACCGAGCCGTTCGAGGCAGCGGTGGTGGCGACCGCCCATTGCGCGCTACTCGTGATGCCGAAGCGCACCTCCTTACCTTCCATGTTGCCGCCCGGATTGATTGTGGACGCCGTCTGGTCGACGCCGAGTATCGCGAGCTGCGAATTGCCAGCTTGTTCGAAGGCAGTGGTTGCGAAGAGTAGGGGCACGAAAATGAGAAGCATGGCGCCGAAGATCGCCCAGCCCTGACGGCGATCTTTCACCATCGCGCCGAACGTGAAACAGAGCGCTGCCGGGATGAGCAGAATCGCCATGACCTCTAACAGATTCGAGAGCGGGGTCGGGTTCTCGAACGGGTGTGCCGAGTTCGCGTTGAAGAAGCCGCCACCGTTCGTGCCGAGTTGCTTGATGGCGATCTGAGACGCCGCGGGACCGAGTGCCAGCACCTGTTGAACTCGCTCGACCATCCCTTTGCCCTCGGCCGCGATCGGATCGAGGAGATTGATGTTGGTGCGGCCCACAAACGTCTGGACCACGCCCTGCGAGACGAGGAGCAACGCGAGAACGACCGAAAGTGGCACGAGGACGTAGAGCGTCGAGCGCGTGAGGTCGCTCCAGAAGTTCCCAACACCTTCCACCGAGCGGCGCGTGAAGCCGCGAATCAGCGCCACCAACACGGCCATTCCCGTCGCGGCAGAGACGAAGTTCTGGACGGTGAGGGCCAGCATCTGGGTGAGGTGGCTCATCGTGGTCTCGCCGCTGTAGGCTTGCCAATTGGTGTTGGTCGCGAAGCTTACCGCGGTATTGAAGGCCACCTCGGGCGACACGGCAGACATCCCCACGGGATTGAGCGGCAGCACTGCTTGCGCCCGCTGCAACACATACACGACGATCACTCCAACGAAATTGAACAGGAGCACGGAAAGCGCGTAGAGCTTCCAAGACATTTCCTGTTCCTGCCGCACGCCCGCGAGGCGGTAGAAAAGCCGCTCGATCGGACTGAAGATGCGAGCAGCGATTCGCGCCTCACCCATGTACACTCGAGCCATGTAGGCGCCGAGTGGAACTGCAAGCGCCGTGAGCAGGATGAGATACGCGGCCAACTGAAGAATGGCGTTCGTGGTCACGACAGCTTCTCCGGAAAGAGCAGCGCGAATCCAAGGTAGACGAGCACCATCGAGGCAACGATGTCTCCAAGGACGAGCAT
>JBLNFG010000907.1:0-4077 GCA_050263495.1 Myxococcales bacterium
TCGCAGGAAGTGTCCTAGAGCCGGCGATCGAAGCAGCTGTCACATGCCATCTCTAGTTGCCTAGAAAATAGCTGGAAACGCGTCTGCATTCGCGACGAGGCGCGTCACCCCAACTCCGATCATACACAAAGCAATGAGTGTTCCGTGTCGGACCACGATTCAATTCCTATCCTGGATTGCCACGAATTGGGATCGAACGGATGCTTTTCGGTGCAGCTCAGCACCAAGTGCGGTCTGTCGCTCGGTTTGATAGTCCCCACCACCCCGACCCATCAAACCTCTCGATCTCGGCACTGGCTTGTTCCATCGCTCTTCATTCGCTACCTTTGCGTTGTGAACCCAAGCGCGACGCGACCCTGGCCAGTAAGCCCGTACTTTCCTGCAAGTGATGATGTCGACGCCGAAGAGATCATCGACGACGAAGAGACTGATGAGAAGGAAGAGAAGTGGCACGTCCAAGTTGCCGAAGGCGACGTGCGTGTCGTAACGCTGGAAAAGCTCGACGATCTGTTTCGTTTTGACGTCATTGATCAGAACACGTTTGTTTGGCAACCTGGAATGTCGAACTGGGTTCGGCTTTCCTCTTTGCTTGGTGCGTCCGAACCAGAGCAGGAGGACGAATTCCACGTCCTATTTAGTCCCGGAAACGTCAGAACGCTGAGTCTCGAACAGCTCGACGAGTTCTATCGTCACAGCATCATCGACGAGGGAACGATGGTCTGGCGCACCGGCATGCGCGAGTGGCAGACACTCGGCAGAGTGGCTGGCATTGACGAGGCTGTGCTTTCGACGCACCCCGCTCAAACGTTAGCCAAACCGAATACGGCCGCGACCGCGTACGCCAAGACCGCGATGCCAACGGTTCCGCCGCTCTCCGCGCGGGCTGCGCAAGCCGCTAACACCACGGCTGCTCCTGCGCAGTCGGCACCAGCGCGTGGACCTCAGCGCGTGAATACGACGTTTCCCAGTGTTCCGCCCCCCTCCGCTCGTGCCGCACAACAACAGCGGGTGGTGACCACCGTACCGACTGTTCCTCCGCCATCGACGCGTCGCGCACAAGCGCAACGCGCCACCACTGCTGCTCCCACCAACGGGCCGCCGAGCGAGCGCACGGCTCAGTATGTCCACGCGGTTCCGTCCAATGCGCCGCCCGCAACTGCGCGTGTTGCGCAGTACGCAAACACCGCCGTCGCGAACGCCCCTTCCAGTCAGTCGCGCAGCGTTCAGCACGTGAACACCGCGATCGCGAGTGCTCAGCAAGCGAGCCAAGCTCGCAACCACTACGCGCACGGTGACGCGAGTGCTTACCCGGTGTCAGCGCGGGCCGCAGAATATGCAAATGCCTTCGCCCAGACATCACCATCCGCGCGGGCCGTTCAACACGCCAGAAGCGTTGGTTCCTCTGGTTCGCAAGCTTACACGCGGGCCCCGGCTGCCCAGGTTTCGCCTGCCTACATTCCTAGTGCGCCCCCCGTATCGCTCGCCGTTGCCTCGCCGTATGGGACCCCCGCAGCCTCCCGAGGTGGCCGCTGGCTCCTGCGGCTAGCAATCGTGGTTGGCGGACTACTCGCACTGATTCAGAACGACGTTATCTATGGGGCGATCGAGAAGACTCCACTCGCCGCCCAGTATGAGAGCGCGGAACGCTCGCTGTTCGGTGGTCCCGTTTTTGGAACGACACGCTCAGTTGATCGTTTCCTTGCGACTGCCGGCGCACAGCTTGAACCGGTGCGGTTGCCAATCGCCGTGACTCAGTTCGTCGACGGTCAAAAGCACGGAAGCGTGACCAAGACGCCCTATGATTCCGCCGCGGCGCCTACGCCGTCGACCAAGAACGACGTTTCTTCGCCATCGAGTACCGGCTCATCCACGACTGGAGCTTCTGCCAAAGAGGCGTCCGCAACGAATGCCCCCTCCGCGAATAGCCCGACCAAGGCCCAGGCGACCAAGGACGAGAAGCCAGGGCGAGCAGCGACCCCCGAGCGAACCAAGGCGATGACGCGTGGAAGCAAGCCCGCTTCTGCACCTCCTGCAAGCAAACGCGCGCCGGCAGCCACGGGCGCCAAGTCAGGAGTTAAGGCCGGGGGGAGTTACTACGATCCTCTCAATGGCGCGCTCTAGCAGCGCGATTCCACCGCAACGAGGTCCTACAGAGCAGTCGCTACGCGCTGCCCGCGCTAGCCTCGATTTCTTCTTGCATGCGCCCATCGCACAATTCGCGCGGCGAATTGCTAGTGCCCTTGTTTCAGCAGATTCGTGGAACTGTTAGCGCAATTCTATCGAACGGCTCGATCCTTCGGACCCGTCGCTATGCGACTGCTCGCGCCACCGCCTTCATTTGGGGGCGGACACACGGCAAACCCCAATTCGCACGTCGAATTGCTAATACCATTAGCTCAGAAGATTCGTGGAACTGCTGGCGCGGTTCTGTCGAACCGCTGGGTCCTTCGGACCGCCGCTAGTCTCGTTTGGTGGAGCTTCACTGCGTCCTACGGTCGCCCGAACCTCAACCTCACGAGTGAATTGCTGGCACCCTCCACTCTCCGGCAAACGCCGTAGCTGGCGGTCGTCCTTGAGACGCGCAGCCATTTCGCTGTGCCGATGGCGCGGAATTTGTAAGTATGGCCGCGTGCGCCCATCGCGAAAACTGATCTGGACCTCCGTCGGAGTGTCGATCGCGCTGGTCCTCGCGAGTCTCTTCATCGTGCCGTGGCTTGCGGATCGCGCTCTGGTGCGCGCCGCACAAACCAAAGGCTGGAACCTGCACACGAACGGAAGACGCGTCGGTCTGCGTGGGATTTGGTTCTCAGGAATGGGCGTCGAGATTCGCCGTGACGCTACACTCGAAGCACGACTGGGGCCCGTCTGTCTCGGTTGGTCGTCGCTGTTTGGCAGTCGACGAATCTCGGTGGGGGCGGGTAACGTGCGACTGAGCGGCACGTTTGAACAACTCCGAAGGCTCAAGCGCGCACCCGCGACAAGCACTGAGCCGTCGAACCAAGCACAGGACTCTGATCACATCGACGTGCACCATCTTAGTGTAGAGTGGCGTCAACAGGATGGTGAGCTGCCTGCACTTGCGGTAGAAGAGCTAGAACTCGAGAAGTCAAAGCAAAGATTCGCCCTGCGAATTCCGTTGATCCATGCCCGACACGGCGCAACGACAGTCGAGTTGCACGACGTACGAATCGAGCCGGAAGCTTCCCGCTCCTCCCTTCAAGTGTCGCTCGCGGAGCCCCTCCGAGTTAGCGCCGCTGAAGTGGCAATGAAGTATGACTCGAGCGCAAGTGCGACCCCTGCCGCCGGAGCGAACAATCACGCGGCGCCCACGGTTGCCAGCGCTGAACCTCACTCCGAACGCGCTTTGCCTTTGGAGAATACGAAGGCGGTGCTGGCCGGTAAAGGCCAGAGTAAGCCGGCAGCGGCAGCGGCAGCGAATGGACAGGCGGCAGCAAAGAGGGAGCTCCTTCCACTGCTTTCGACCATTCTGGACGAAGCTGAGCAGCTGCGGGCAAACCTTTCGACGCAGCAAGCGGGCGGCACTGAGCGGGTTCAGCGCTGGTTGGAACAAATCCCCATTGGTTCCAGCTTCGAAGCCGCAGCATTTAGGGTTCGGCTCGTCGACGATGAACAGAAGCTCGATCTCGGACCGTGGGCGCTGAAAGGCTCTCGTCAACCAACCGATCTGCGAATGACGCTCGCTCAATCGGCTGAGACGAGCCAAGCTGCACTTGCCGCCGAACTGACCGTTGCTGATCGGCTCGAACATGCGCGACTCAGGTTTCAGGTTGGCCCAATCGCATTGCCGCAGTTGGGGATCACCGACGGCGACTTTGGGCTCGAGAACATTGGGGCTACCGAGTTGAAGCTGGACGCCTTTGCAGAGTTTATCGCAAAATCAGGGGAAATCTCGATCGAGTCCAAGGGAAGAGTGGCCCGATTATCCCTGAGGCAGCCGTTCCTTGCGCGTCAGACGATCAAGAACATCGGATTCGAATGGGAAGGGGCGGCGACCCTCAACAGCGCGGCTCGACAACTCAAGAGTGAGAAGCTGCGGCTCACTGTTGGCAGTGTTAC
>JBLNFG010000908.1:0-3988 GCA_050263495.1 Myxococcales bacterium
GACCGCGACGACCCTTTGCGACCGCGACGACCCTTTGCGACCGCGACGACCCTTTGCGACCGCGACGACCCTTTGCGACCGCGACGACCCTTCGCGAGAGACGGCACTTTGCGACTGCGCCGACCCTTTGCGACTGCGCCGACCCTTTGCGACTGCGCCGACCCTTTGCGAGAGACGGCACTTTGCGAGCGTGACGAGATGCGGCGTCTGAAGCGCAATGGCTGTGCCCGAAGCGGCTCTAGGGTGCGCTCCCGCAAAGCAGAAATGAGGGCACTTTAGTGAGGTTCTACCAGCTGCAAGCAACCGTGTTCACTGGATAAAAGCCGCCATACATTTGGCTAACGTCAGCGAGTCAAAGAAGTGCGAACGCATGCCGCCCGCCGAGTGCCGACAACACGAACGCATGCCGCTCGCCGAGTGCCGACAACACGAACGCATGCCGCCCGCCGAGTGCCGACAACACGAACGCATGCCGCTCGCGTCAGAGTGCAAGCACCGGCGGCGAATCGCTGAACTTTGTCGCGAAGTTGGAATGAGCCAGGCGCATCATTCCGTGATTTTGCCGAAGATAACGACCGGATTCTTGCCGTACTTCTTGGCGCATTTGGGACATGTCGTGTACCACAGGTATTGCTTCTCGATGCTCAGGTTCTCATTATGAGCCTGATCTTCGAAGTCTTTGCACCACTTGCCCGTGTCGCTGAAGGGGCCCTCATAGACGCGCGAATAGAAGCGTCCGTCAAGCTCGGCGGCAATTGCCCCCGGAATTTCGCGGTCTACTGCCACGTACACGTCCATATTCCATTTGGATGTGTGATCCGATAAGCAAAGCCAATCGGGGCACTCGGCCTTTGCCGCCTCGAGCCGACTCATGACCCTCTTCATCGTGTGACCAAATCCGACGGGCATGTTCATCAAGCAGAACACCTTGTCTTTGATGAATCTCTTTCGAGTCCAGGTGTGGGTCCTATTCTGCCAGCCTTCGGCATCGAAAGATGGGCAACATTGTTCGGTCATGATGGTTCTCTCCTTATTGAGCGAAACGCAGTCGTAAGCGACGTTACCGCCATGCCATTTGATGGTGGATCGGTGTGACCTGGTTTGCGTATGCTTCGAGGCCTACTTTACACCGCGTGGTACCACGAGCGATAGCGGCCTGCTGCCACCTTTCGCTCTCCGTTCATTTTCCGCAATTTCTGGCACTTCTGGCGAAGAACAACGTATCTTGGTCCCAGCGCGTCTTCCTCACGCCGCGCCACAACTGTTTATTCTTCGCGAGTTCGACGCAGTCGCTCGCGAGCACTACCTACCGCCTGTGAGCGCCTCGTTGCGCCATTGGTGCGGAGACACGCCCGTCCAACGGTGGAACGCGCGCGCCAGGCCCCGTTCGTCCGCGAAACCCACCTCAAGCGCCACTTGAAGTATTGAGGGGCCGTCCTCCAAGCGTAGCCGACGCTGCGCGATGTCTCGACGAAGATCGTCGAAGATTTGCTCGAAGCTAGTATTCTCCGACATCAATTGTCGTTGCAGCGTTCGCTGCGACAGCCCGAGCCGACGCGAGACCGTTCGCAACGTAGGTAGCGACGAGTTCAGCAGCAGGTCGTGCGCGCATCGGCGCACTGACGCAGCGTTTTTTGTTCGAGAGCCCAGGTCCTTGCCCGATTCATGCAGCAGGGCGCGTAACGTCGCATGAAGGTACGGATCTGCGGGACGGATCGGCAGATCGGCTGCGCCCGGACCCAGGATGAATTGCGACGAAGCGTGCCCATAGCTCACTCGTCCCCAAAACCGTTGCTCCAGCTGTGCCACTGGCTTGCGGCGGATGAGTTGCACCTCTAGCAGCTGCACGGGCGCTTGCGCCCAGGCGTTCATTCTTCCGAGAACGACACTCATTGCGAACTCGTCGCCAGTGTCGTCCTCTTGATTCGTGACCACATTGATGAAACGCGCTACTGCCTCACCGTTCGCGCCGCGCTCCAACTCCCAAAAGGAGCTGTCCGAGGTTAGGTGGGTGAAATCGCGGGTGCAGGTCATGCTCTCGCCGAGCGTGCTTGCGGATGCCGCGAGGTAGTCGACGACGCCAAACATTCCCATGGGCACGGCAGCCCCGATCGCCGCGCCGACAGCGTCATCACGAGCCGCTCGCCGGGCCTCGCGCCACATCGTTCCATAGACTTCGTCCGGAATGCGCCCTCCCGCAAGATCGAACTCGCGCAGACCGCTTCGGCGTAGGATGTGGGGCACGTCGAGCCCGATCGCACGCATCCCCGCCAGGATGGCTCGGACGGAGATACAAGGAACACCCGCGGTCGAGTTTGCCATCACTGATATCCGAGAGCGTGCATACCAGGTTGGCCTGGTTCCGGCAAACCAGCCCTAGAATTGGCGCTCCGCGCCCGGGCCGTGGCGCGTAAGGTCCGGTCCTACGCGCCCGCGCCAGCTAGCGTCGCACAATGTCCATGACGACGACTCTCGGCAGAGCCAAACAACCGATGCCGCGCGATGCCTTGACCTCGGCTGCGCAACTTCTGACGCGCGCATTCTTCGCCGATCCACTCTTCGTCCACGTGCAACCCTCCGAGGCAAGGCGACGTCGTGGTTTGCCGACGCTTTTCCAAGCACTCTTGCGTGACTCGGGTCCGCGTGGAGGTGCAGTCTCGACCTCTGAGGGCATTGTCGCTTGGATCCCCGTGCACGGGCTGCAGGCGAACCTCCGCGAACACATCCGGCGAGGTTACGCCAAAGTGCCGTTCCATTTGGGGCTGGGAGCTACGTTTCGCCTTCAAGCGCACGATGATTGGTGCAACCGTCGCATGGCGGCTCACGCCGCCCATGATGCGGCTTACATCCATTGCGTTGGCGTCGATCCCGCTCTTGCTGGGCAGGGGATCGGATCGAAGCTCATGCATGCGGCCTTGTCACATATCGGGGCGAGCTACGATGTCTGCGTGCTTCGGACTGAGAATCCACGGAATGTGAAGTTCTACGAAAGGCTTGGCTTTCGGTGTGTCGAGCAGCTCGATGTGCCTGTCACGGGCTTGCCGGCGTGGTTCTTCGTTCGAAGCGTTTGAGCGGGCCACAGAGGCGGTTCTTCGTTCGAAGCGTTTGAACGGCGGTCAGCATGGTTCTTCGTTCGAAGCGTTTGAGCGGGCCACAGAGGCGGTTCTTCGTTCGAAGCGTTTGAACGGCGGCCGGATTTCTGACGGTTGGTCCGTTTTGGTTGGTGCCTCACGCTAACGAGAGCACTCCGGGCTCCCCACCAAGCCGGCGTTTCGGTCGTCTTGGAGTCTGCCAATGCCCAGGATCCTGGTGGGAATAGCAAAGCTCACCCTGTTCATGGCATTCCCAGGTTCATGGTCCCCGACAGGCCACGCCCAGGACCCTAACGAGCGGATAGCAAATCCTGCCGGATTCCTCGCATCCCAATGTCCATGGGCACTATAGGCAAAAAAGTAATAGCTCGTAAATACCAAAGTGATCGATGAAATAGCTGGTCCCTCCCCGAGGTGACCATGAATCCAAAACCGACTATTTTTGCGCTAGATTTCGGGACAACTAACTCGCTTCTGGCCGCGGCAGCCAAGGGCCACACCTTCGAGCCGGTCCCCCTGGATCCAACTGCTGCGGATCCGTCAATCCTCCGTTCCGCCATGCACTTCACCTCAGCCGAAGACATTGCCTTCGGTGCTGCGGCGGTTAGGCGTTTCGTCGATTCCGGGCTGCGCGGCAGACTCCTTCGATCAATCAAGCGCCACTTGGGCTCGGAATCCTTCGTGGCGACGCGCATCAATGGTCGCCGCATGACCATCGAGGAGCTTGCGGGCTCCTTTCTGCGCTTCATGCGCGAGCGAGCCTGTCGCCACTTTGACGTGGACATTGATCGGGCAGTCATCGGGCGCCCTGCACGATTCTCGCACCGACCTGAGGAAGACGCGCTCGCGGAGGATCGCCTACGTGAAGCGGCGCGCCTGGCTGGCTTTCGCGAGAT
>JBLNFG010000909.1:0-2534 GCA_050263495.1 Myxococcales bacterium
CAGTGGAACCTGCTCGCTGGTTTCCCTGGTGAGGCGCCTGAGCAGTATGCACGGCAAGCGGAATTGGTGCCGCTGCTTGTGCATCTGGCTCCTCCGCTCGACTGCGGCGTACTTCGACTGGATCGTTTCAGCCCGCTCTTCAACTCAGCCCAAGATTATGGCTTAGTCAACGTGCGTCCACGTAAAGCTTATGCCCATGTGTTTCCGTTCCAAGCCGACGAGTTGCGGCGGCTAGCGTACTTCTTCGACTTCGATTACGCGGACGGGCGCAATCCCAATGTCTATATGCAGGAGCTCCTGGAAAGCGTCAATCGGTGGCGGGCGATACACTCGCGAGCGAGCCTTCTGTCTTTGTCGTTTGTTGATCGTCTGGTGATCTGGGACTCGCGTTCAATCAGTGGCACACGGGAGCACTGGTTGACTGGTATCAAACGAGCTATCTACGAATTTTGCGACGAAGCCCGTAGCGCGAGCGCACTTGAACGACACATCGCATCAGCGGATCTCACGTCAAGCGAACAGGCGTCACTCACTGATGCTTTGTCAGAGCTCGTCGAGATGGGATTGCTCCTCAACGAAGACGGCAAATGGCTCAGCTTGGGTGTCGCGGCCGAATACCAGATCCAGATGTTGTCCTCGCTGGCAAAGGCCGGACTTCCAGCGCCACCCCGTACGTCCGAGGCTTTCGCCCGGCTTCATGCGACGGCACCCGACGTCGTTCGCCAACTCGTGGCGTTGTTGGCTGACGGAGAGGACGAGCCTGCCTTCCCTACTCCTCTACCCAGACCGTTAGCGCAGGAGAAATCATCCGGAAGCATGGGCGTGAGAAGGCTGCAGATCGTCCAATGAGGAGTCTCTCTCAGCACAAGGGTTCGCCAAGCAAAACGTCTAGAGGTCCGTGTGGCGAGCGGCTGCTCGATCTCGTTGGAAGTGACTTCCTGGGTCTTGAAACCATGTACCCGACCCTCCGAGGGGGGAGGCGTCGCCGTTGTTACCTCGATTCGGCGGCGTCTACCTTGATGATGGGCGCTGCGCATAGAGTTGCGTTGGAATTTCTCTCACACTATTCGAACAGCCACAGTGAGCTGCACTATGGCGCACGAATCGCCGGCAGCGCCCTAAGCTGGGCGCGGCAACAGGTACTCGATCTAGTCGCTGCAGCTCCTGCAGAATACACATGTCTATTCTGCGGCAGTGGGTCTACGGCTGGCTTCAACGCGCTCGCGCGCATGTTCACGGTACAGCAGCCAGAGCGAGATACGGTGCTCGTCTCGCACATGGAACACCACTCGAATGACTTGCCGCATCGGCAGCACGCGCGGCGCTGTCTACGGCTCCCACTGGTTGGACGCCCACCGAGACTTGGAGGGATCGATCTCTCGGCGCTCTCCGAATTGCTGAGTCGTGAGCGGGAGCGGGTAAACTACGTTGCGGTCTCGGCTGCGAGCAATGCCACTGGCATCATGAATCCCTTCCACGATATTGCCGAGTTGGCTCATCGCGTGGGTGCCCGCGTAATCGTCGATGCCTCACAGATCGTGGCGCATGCCCCCTTTGAAGCTGGCCCGACGCACGGGGAAGAGAGTGCCTTAGATGCCGTCATCTTCTCTGGACACAAGGTTTACGCGCCAGGATCACCAGGGGTGATCGTAATTAAGAAAGGTCTGTCGACGCAGCTCCAGCCGGAGTCAATGGGCGGCGGCATGGTCGAAGAGGTGCACGCCGATCGTTATACGCTTCGGCGCAACATACCCGAGCGACTAGAGGCTGGTACACCTAATCTCGTTGGAGCGGTAACTCTGGGCGCGGCCGTCGCCGTGCTTCGCCGTATCGGACTGCAACTGGTTCACCAACGTACCGGCAACCTTGTGGCAAGAACGCTGCGTGGTCTAATGGAAATAGTTGGAGTCACCGTGTACGGACTGGTCGACGTGCCTCGCACAGGAATCGTGTCGTTCAACTTGGCAGATCTCGACCATGTCTTGGTGACCAGGATTCTTAATGACTACTTCAATATCGCGGTGCGCAACGAGTGCTTCTGTGCGCAGCCCTACGTACGGGACCTGTTGCACTCACCGTTCTCGGACCCGGGTTCTTCGGCATTCGAACAAGCGGGTAACGGGCAATCCACGGGGATGGTCCGAGCGAGTTTCGGCCTTTACAGTACGCCATCCGACGTGGACAGGTTGCTCGAGGCAGTGCGGGAGGTTGTCGCGAAGCCCGATTACTACCGTGCAGCGTATAATGGCGCTGGCCCAGAGAAGTCCCGTCGCGAACGGAACGTGCCTGATACGAGAGAGCTATTTGATCCATCCGCGGTGCTAGAGGAGCAAATCAGAGTTCTGGACGCGGTGCACCTGATGCATCAGCTTGACGCTGAGCACTCGGTTGTCGGGTGAGTCACGTTATCGACCATTTCGTCGAACTACGGCGCCTGCCTCGCTCAATCCGTTACCAACAACCTGTCGCTTCACTCGACGTGTCGCCGAGTCGACGCTTAGGCGTCAACGACCGCACGACAATGCTGGGGGCAC